>JAYSPO010000883.1:0-22906 GCA_043722015.1 Candidatus Kuenenia sp.
TTTTCTGCAATAAATGTTTCTGCCACACCAGAGCTGACTTCTGCAATGGGACCCCTGAAAATCGCCACGAGAAAACAAGTATTCAACTGTTAGTAGTACAGATTGACTGTTGATTTCTATCTGTGTCAATTTGTGTTTATCTGTGGTTGCTTGCGAAGTTTTCGTTCCGAGGCGTGAACGGTTACAGGAAGTCTAACCCAATACGCTGTTGTTTGCACACCGTATTTATGTTTGCACACCGTATTTCGCAGGCACATTCAATTCCATCAATTCTCCACCGTCGTTTCGTACTTCACACCTTCCGGGACGTTCACCGGAACCGCGACTGTTGTCCCGAATTCTCCTTCGGTCTTGCTCATGGAATCCACAGCCACGAAGGCAGTGAAGGTACTCATCAGGCTGTATTCCAGAGCTGTCTGCGTCACCGTCTGTTGCAGTTCGGCAGCCTGATCGGGAGTTCGTGAGAGCTGCGTCATCAGGTCCATGATCTTCAGCCGAGCCCACACAGACGCGATTCCCTTGTGCTCCTTTGTCGCATCTGCTGCATCCACGGCAACTGTAAATGAAGTGGGCTGCATGCCCTGACGTCCGCCGACTTTCACGGAACTCGGTTCACCGGTATAGCGGCCCGTGATGACAACGGGACGGCCCACGATCAGGTCAGGCAGGATCTGTGGATACACGTCGGTCACGTGCATGTTGCCCCAGTTAATCGACAGATCTGTCATCGCCGGATGGCTGATGCGTTCGTTGAACCGATTCATGATCTCCACCGGATCATCGTTCAGACTTAGATAGGCCACCGCACCGCGTCCGATCAGAGCCATGCGATCCATCAGAAACCGATTGGGAGACTGACCGACGCCGAAACTGAAAATGCGGGAATCACCCAGCTTGTCAGACAACGCATTCAGAATATCGTGATCGTTGCCGATATAGCCGTCCGTCATGAATGACACCAGGCGAAAGCGACCTTCGTCGTGAGGAAAATCCAATGCCGCCTTGAGCCCCTGAATCATTTCAGTACCGCCTTGCCCATTGAGCGAGTTCAAGTACGTCAGCCCCTTCTGGATATTCTGCGGCGTTGCGATCACCGGCGCTGCGCCAAGCTGAGACGCCGTCGAACTGAAGTTGATGATCTGGAACGTATCGCGAGGTGTGAGTGACTGCACAGCATGAGCGATTGCCGCGCGAGCCTGGTCAATCGGGCGACCATTCATGCTGCCCGAACAGTCCAGAACGAATACCATTTCCATCGGACTTCGCTGAACCTTCTTCAGTTCTGCCGGCGGATACAGCATCATGGTGAAGTACTGACCATGATCGTCCTTGTGCGTCATCATGGCAGTCTTGATCTTGTCGCCAGCCACCTGATATCGCAGCACGAAGTCTTTGTTTGGAATGGAATCGCTGGCCGACAGAGTCACGCTGCGTTCTGTTTCGGTCACGTCTTTCACCGCCACGTCGTGATTGATGCTACGGACGGATTCGATATTCACGCCCGCGTTGATGTTCAGACTCAGCGATACGTCATGGCCGCTGCGTTCTCCCGGAGCCAGGTACTGGACTTCGGTCGACTGGCCGCTGACACCCTGGTTGCCTCGCCCGACGGCTCCGATGCCGTCGGTTGTGGCGGGCGGGTTGTAACGCGGACCGACCACCATCGGAAACACGAATTCGTAGGCTCCGTCGTCGTACTGCAGCGTGTTGAAGTAACGGATATTGATGTCGATCTTCTTACCCGGTTCGATGTTTGCCACTTTCTGAGTGAAAATGTTCGGGCGTTCCTGAGTCAGCAAGGATGCCACATGTCCCTGAGCACGAGCGTCGTTGTAAATTTTCTCGGCTTCTTCACGTTCGCGAATAATGCCACGGATTTTGCGTTCGCCGACCGTCATCACGAATTCGCTGACGGCTGCGTTGTCCGGTAATGGGAAGACGTAGACCGCTTCGATCTTTGAGTTGTAAGGATTCTGAAACTGCTGCGTCACATCCACGGTGGCGATGTAGCCATCGATGTTTCCGACAACGGCTGTGTGCTTGAGCGGTACGGGAACTTCCTTTTTGGAGTCCGGCAGTTTGGCCATCAAGGCTCCACATCCCGGCGGCGTTTCTTCACTCGCCGGAGTTGCCGGATTAGAGCCCTTCGCGATGACCCACAATTCTTCGCCCGGCATGAGTTCGAATGTGGCGCGGACGACGGGTCGAGCGGTTTCTTGTGTCGGACGCTCCGCCATAGTGATAGCGACGGCATTGCTTTCCGGGTCCGTGGAACTCAGAACGGTGACTCTGCTGTGTTTCATTTCGCTCCAGCGCGCCGCGTCTGGTGCAGTCTCTGCAAATAGTTCAGTGTCGGCGAAATCGGCTGCGCCTGAACGGGGACCAGGATTTGACGCGCTGACAGGCATCGAGTCTGGAGCACCCCCACGACTTGTCGTCGATTGCTCTGCACATCCGAGTTGCAACAGACATGCTGTTGCCGCGACACACAACGCCATCACGGCGCTCATTCGAGATCGAAGAATGTCCATATGAATTGCCTTTCGATGATTTAACTGTCATTACTGTCGTATTTGAAATTTGAAATTTGAGATCTGAAATTTGAGATCTGCCGACTTATCTGTCGGCCTTCGCGACCGAAATCTCAGCGGGAATCCTTGTCCCATCCGTCGTGGCCGATGTCGTGAGTTCTGAAAGCCATGTGCGAGCCCCGGAGCCGCGGACCTGCACGTGAATGCGGGCGACTCGGCTGCGTCCGCTGGGAAGATTGTCGCCGGTGCTGAAGGCTGCAATGATGACGCGATTGTTGTTCATCGCCCGCTTGTCGTAGTACGGAGGCTCGGCAAACGCAGGATGCTCACCGCCTTCGATACCCACGATCTGCACGTCGTTGGCCGTGCTTTTGACTTCCAGTTGCCATGCGGCCAGTCGCTGGTTGCCGGAATCCACAAACACGTCAAGCGCTTCAAATCGCCGGATGTCGGCTGCAACATCGTCCGGCCCCGGGATTTCTGTCTGGACGCTCTGTACCGGCAGATCAGCCGCACCCGCCTTGTCGTCCTGAGCATACGTCAATGCCATCAGACTGACGTCAAATGCAATCAACAAGGCCCAGCACAGCGGAATGCGATAGCCTCGTGAGCAGTTTTTTGCTTTGGTTGGTTCATTGGTATTCATGGGATTACTCTTTCAGCAATTCGTAGGGTGGGACAAGCGACAGCGCCGGCCCACCATGTCCTGGGTTTGGTGGGCCGGCGCTCCGCTGGTCCCACCCTACAATTCCTGTGACCTACAACTTCACCGCTTCAAGCGCCACAACGTCAACATCGAACTTGTCAAATCGTCCGTCGTGATTGAAGTCCCGAGCTTCGCCACGTCCGTCCCGAAGCTGTCGCGCCATCGCGAAGGCGTCCAGAATGTCCACGCGCCCGTTCAGATCCACATCGCGGCGGAGTTCATCATCCAGTGACGCGGCATTTGATCTGGCCGCCACGCTGCTTTCCGGATTTGGTTGCGGCGGTCTCAAAGCAAAAAGCATCATGCAAGCGGTGGCCGCAGTCGATGCGATCGCCGTCCACTGCCATGCAGAGACTCGCCGACGTCCTGCCGGTCGCAGAGTCGCAGGCCCGTGTTGTTCCAAGTGCCGTCGCGCATCGGCCAGAATGGCGTGATCGATCTCAGACGGCACACTCGGAACTGGCCCATAGCGATTTTTTAACGTCGCTCTGAGTGAATCCGGAAGTCCGATTTCGGCATCGTCAGGTTTTCTTTCGTCGTTCATACATTCACCTTTCGCACACTCGTTTTTCGGTTGTACCAGTAGACTGCCACTGAGCCGAGAAATGTCAGCAATACCAGCGGCCACAGGGTCACGATGGCAATCGTGCCTTCGACCACAACCGTCCAGCCCAGGAGAAAATTATTTCTGGCGCGAGTCCAGAAGCCCGCAGATCGGACGTATGCCTCGTAGAAGGACACCCGGAGCGTGCTGTAGCTTTCACGATCCTTCATCAGCCGCAATCGCCCTTCGGTGGATTCAATCTCGGCCCTTAGTTTGTCGATCTGCTCTTCGATCTTCAGAATCTCCTCGACCGAATTTGCCTGCTTCAGCAATTCACGGTATCGCGATTCTGTTTCTTTCTTCGTCTTTAATCGGGCTTCGATGTCCACGTATTCTTCCGTCACATCAATGGCCTGAATCTCGCGTTTGTCGAACCGAGAGACGCCTTTTGATACATCCTCCAGCAAGCCATCAAACTCCGCCGACGGAACGCGGATCGTCATGGTTTGTTCGAGAACATCCAGACTTCGCTGTTCCCGGTCATCCGCGAGATACCCCTGATGTTCATTCACAAAACCCAGAATTGCCGAGCGAGTCGCGGTTCTGTCGTCCGTCTCAAACCGAAGTTCGCCTTCCCGGATGACGTGCCGAGCCGACTTCGTTTCTCCACTCGGTGTCTTATCCGTGGGCTGGGACTTGGTTGCGAGAGCCGCGTTGACGGCAGACGTCACGGCGAATTCGCCGGGCCCCTCTGCCCCGGCACAGCCAACGATTTCGGCCGACATCAGGCACAAGACAGCCGCTACCCATTTGACAGACATTGGTCAACTCCACACAGGATTTCAAGATTCCTCTCCTGATGAAGTGCGCGGAATATCGCATTGGTTCATAGAATCCGGAAACTTTTTCGAACTCGGGGGAGTCTCATCCGGAGAGTGACGCCAGTTTGAAAACAAACAGCAATTGGGCCAACGTCAATCCGCTCACGGCTCGCAACGCCGTTTTTCATTGGTCATTGTGATTTAGTCATTGGACATTCTCACAACATGTCACCGGCACCGCACGAAAATCGGACGGACCTGCAGCTGGTAGATGCTCTCAATCAGGGTGACGCAGCGGCATTTGATGCGCTGTACTACCGCCATCGCGACTGGGTTATGCGGCTGGCGATGCGGTTCACAGCGCACCACGAGGACGCGCTGGACGTGTTGCAGGAAACGTTCGCGTATTTCGTCCGCAAGTTCCCCGGTTTCGAACTCACGGCAGCCCTTAGGACATTCTTGTATCCGGCTGTCAGGAATCTCTCACTGGCCGCGCGGCGAAAACGGCTGCGTTCGCTGAGCGACAATCAGGACACACTGTCGTTAATCCCTGAGACAGTATTATCAGATTCTGCGAATCGCGACGAGTTGACTCAAACGCTTGCCGGTTTGTCGGACGCTCATCGCGAAATTTTGCTGATGCGGTTTGTCGATGAGATGACTCAACCCGAAATCGCTGCCGCTCTGGACTTACCGCTGGGAACCGTCAAGTCCCGCCTGCACCACGCGCTGCTCACGATCCGACAATCGCCTGAGACTCTGGAACGCCTCGCCGGCGAAGGATGAAGTCCGCAGACAATTTTGAATTCCGACCGGCTGCTACTCGCCGTTTCGGACATTGGTCATCAATCGATGAAGCTGGTAATGTTCGCGGCTCAGGCTCTGCTGAGGGCAATATCGCCGGTTTTAGGTATCGAGCGATTCCCGGAAAACTCCTTTTGACGGTCACTCCTGATCATGTCTCGCGCAATTGAATCTATCCGAAACATTGGCATCATCGCTCATATTGATGCCGGAAAAACGACGACGACCGAGCGAATCCTCTACTACACCGGGGCTTCGCACCGGATGGGGAACGTCGATGACGGAACCACCGAGACCGATTTTGATCCTGAAGAGGCTCAGCGAGGTATCACGATCTATTCGGCGGCGGTGACATGTCCGTGGAAAGGCTGCACGATCAATATCATCGACACGCCGGGACATGTGGATTTCACAGCAGAAGTCGAACGCAGTCTGCGCGTGCTGGACGGGGCGGTGGTTATTTTTAGTGCGGTGGAGGGGGTCGAGGCGCAGAGCGAAACCGTTTGGCGGCAAGCCACGAAATACCGCGTTCCCAGGATTTGCTTTATCAACAAGATGGACCGCATCGGCGCGAGTTTCGATCGCGTTCTGAATCAAATTCGCGACCGCTTGAAGTGTAAAACGCTGCCGTTGCAGATTCCGATCGGAGCCGGGCCGACGACAAACTCCGACGGATTCACAGGTGTGATCGATCTTCTGACAATGAAAGCCATGTACTGGGATGCGGAATCCCGGGGTCTGGAATTCCGCGTGGAAGAAATTCCGGAAAAATACAGGGAAGACGCCGTTCTGTGGCGGTCAGAACTTTACGACGTATTGTCAGAAATCGATGACGACGTCATGGCGGCCTGCATGGAAGGCGATTCCGTTCCGCACGATCTCTTGATTTCGGCCATTCGAAAAGCCACGCTCAGCGGCACGTTGCACCCCGTATTCTGCGGAGCTTCGCTCGATTATATCGGCGTACAGCCAGTGCTTGATGGCGTCCGCGACTTTCTGCCCAGCCCGCTCGATCGGCCGCCAGTGGAAGGCGTGGTCCCGTCCGGGAAACAGGCAGGTCAGACGGCAGTTCGCAAGCCTTCGGTGGATGAACCTGTCTGCGTGTTGTTGTTTAAGGTGCAGGCGGAAGCTCATGGAGACCTGTATTTTGCGAGGGTTTATTCGGGTGTCCTGACGGGAAATTCCAAGCTCCTGAATCCCCGAACCGGTAAGAAGGAGATGGTTACGCAGCTCTGGCACATTCAGTCAGATTCGCGGCAAAAGGTGGAAACCGTCGAAACAGGAGACATCTGCGGCATCATTGGACCGCGGGATTCTGCGACCGGCGACACGTTGTGCGATGCGCAGTCGCCGATCGCTCTGGAATCTATCGTGTTTCCGGAGACCGTGATTTCAATGGCGATTGAGCCGGAATCGAGCAATGACCGCAAGAAACTCGACGAAACACTGAAGCGACTGGAGCGTCAGGATCCAACATTTCATGTCAAATCTAATGCCGAAACCGGGCAGACGATTATCAGTGGAATGGGAGAATTGCATCTGGAAGTCATTCGCCACCGGATGGAGCGTGATTTCAATTTGAAGGTGCGATTCCACAAACCGCGAGTCAGCTATCGTGAGCGACTGACGGGCGAGATCAGCGTAAACATCGATTTTTCGAAGCATCTGCCTTCTGGAGTGATTGGCTTCGGAGTTTCGTTGCTCGCGCGGGAAATCAAAGATGGCACGACCGGAATCACCGTTGGACATCGACTGGCACCGGAAGCACTGCCAAAGCCATCACTGCAGATCTTGCTGGAGTCAATTCAGAAAGAAGCGGAAGGTGGCGGGGTTTACGGTAACCCGATAATGGGGTTGAGTCTGACAATCACGTCGGTGAGTTATCGGGAGGGCGAAAGCAACGAGGTGGCCATTCGCATGGCGGCTGCGGATGCATTTCGAAAAGTTCTGAGCGACGGTAAGATGGCGATACTTGAACCGATCATGTCTTTGGAAGTAGTGACTCCTGAGGAATCCCTTGGAAATATCCAGTCGGATTTGAATTCTCGGCGTGCGGTGATCATGAATTCGTACCGGCGTGGAGACTTGTGTGTGCTTGAATGTGAGGCACCGCTGGTGGAAATGTTCGGCTATTCAAATCAGATTCGTAGTCTTTCTCAAGGTCGAGCATCGTACTCGATGCAGCCTCGTCGCTATGAAATTGCACCGTCTAGTGCGGTGGATCACATGATGTGATTTCAGTTTCAGAGACGATCTGTCGAAGTATGTGATTTCTCTTGCCTGTTGATTGACAGAATCGCAGACGCACTTTACAATCCCCGATTCCCCGTTTTTCAGGGGTATGGTTTCGTTTTACGTAACTTGTTTGCTCAAGGCGGTTTGCGGTGGCTGGTGCAGAAGAATGTATCCGAATTCGGATGGAAGCGTATGACCACTCCGTGCTGGATCAGTCTGCAGCGGAAATTGTCGATACTGCGAAACGTACTGGGGCAATTGTTCATGGTCCGGTTCCGTTGCCGACTCGAATAGAGCGGTATACGGTTCTCCGAAGTCCTCACATCGACAAGAAGTCACGTGAGCAGTTCGAAATTCGTACGCATAAGCGGCTGATCGACATCATTCAGCCCACTGGTAAGACGGTGGATGCTTTGAACAAGCTCTCGTTGCCTGCTGGGGTTGATATTAAGATCAAAGCAACAGCTACGGCTTAAGTTTTGGTTGATCGCGATTGGTGTCGTCTTATTCTGGCGGGCTGTTGAAGTCTGTCGTTTTCTATTTTCTGCTCGCGGGTGCAGAGCTATGTCAGTCGGATTGCTTGGTCGAAAAATTGGAATGACTCAGGTCTATGACGCCGACGGCGTTATTGTACCTGTGACAGTCATTGAAGCTGGCCCGTGCGTTGTGCTTCAGGTTCGCTCGATGGCTCGAGATGGCTACGACGCGGTTCAGATCGGTTTCGGCGATCGCTCTCGTTCAAAGTCGTCTCGCTCTGTGCGTGGTCATGTGGCGGTGTTGAGCGGTCGTCGCCAGCAGTCTCGCAGCATGGCGGGTGTGGCAGCGATTGCGAAGGCCGAGTGTGAACCGAAGCGGTTCGTGCGTGAGTTTCGTTGCAAAGATGCTTCTCACGGACTAGAGGTTGGCCAGGTTGTAGGGCCGACTTTCCTGGAAGGTATGAAATTTGTTGATGTGATCGGTGTTTCTCTCGGCCGCGGTTTCACGGGCGTGATGAAAAGGCATAACTTCCATGGTATGCCTGCAAGTCACGGTGCAAAGCGAGTTCATCGACATGGTGGTTCGATTGGTCAGAGTGCGGACCCGTCACGGGTGCTGGCGGGAACCAAGATGCCGGGCCATTATGGTTGTGTGCGTGTAACATCCAAGAATTTGAGGCTTGTGCGGATTGATGGCGAGTCGAATGTCTTGCTGGTACGGGGTGCGGTCCCTGGTCCGGCCGGTGGGTTTGTGGTGGTGCGTCGTTCCGTCAAGAATCGTATTTGATATTGGTCGGTGATTTCATGATTTCCGTTCCTGTTCGAGATATGGCTGGTGCAGAGTGTGGCACTTATGCTTTTGATCCGTCAGAGGTTTCTGACGTCATTTGCAATCAGTTGCTGCACGACGCGGTCGTGATGTACAACGCAAACCGCCGCTTGGGTGAGGTGCAGACAAAGTCACGCGGCATGGTGTCGGGTAGTACTCGCAAGCTGTTCAAGCAGAAGGGTACTGGCCGCGCGCGTGCCGGGGCGATTCGTACGCCCGTGCGTCGTGGTGGTGGTCACGCTTTTGCAAAGAAGCCGCGTGACTATTATTACAGGATGCCAAAGAAGGCGGTCCGTAAGGCAATGCGGATGGCCTTGCTCAGCAAGTTCCAGGATTCACAGGCTGTGATGCTGAACAGCTGGCAGTGTTCTGAGCCTAAGACAAAGACGGTGGCGCAGTTTTTGAATGCAGTTGGTCTGGCTGGTAAGTCAGTGTTGCTGACAACCGAAGGTCTGAACACAAATGTTTGGAAGTCGGCGCGAAATATCAAGGGTGTCGTGATTCTTCCGGGTTCAGACCTGAACGCATACACGTTGTTGCGTCAGCGTCATCTGGTGATCACGGTTGCGGAAATGGATCGACTTCTTGGTCGCAATGCGTAACGATTGTTGGCACGTTGAGTTCAGGTTTGGGTGATTCAATGAGTTCATTTGTTGTGAGTGGTGTTACTCTCGAAGCGCATCAGGTCATTCGTCGGCCGTTGGTGACTGAAAAGGGTACGCATCTTTCTGAAAAGCTCAATGCATACTCGTTTGAGGTGCATCCGCTGGCGACCAAGACGGACATCAAAGCAGCTGTGCAGCAGCTGTGGGATGTTCGCGTCGTGGCTGTGCGAACGCAGACTCGGGTAGGTAAGCCGCGCCGCCACAAGATGGTGGTGGGACATACGAAATCGTGGAAAAAGGCAGTGGTCAAACTGCACGACGAAGATCGAATTGCGTTCTTCTAGGATTGGCGTCGAGGTCTGAAAGATTATAGTCGTGTGGATGTGAGTGGGTGTCATGGGGATTCGATTTTACAAACCAGTTACGCCAGGCCGCCGTGGTGCTTCGGTCAGTGATTTTGCAGAAATCACCGACAAAAAGAAGCGCCCGGAAAAAGAGTTGACGATTCGCGCTAAGAAAAAGGGCGGTCGAAACAACCAAGGAAAAATCACGGCACTGCATCGTGGCGGTGGTCATAAGCGTCTGTATCGCAAGATTGACTTCAAGCGGGACAAAGACGGCGTTCGTGGCACTGTGACGCACATTGAATATGATCCGAATCGCAGCAGCCGCATCGCTCTGGTGCAGTACGCGGACGGTGAAAAACGATATATTCTGGCACCTGAAGGTTTGAAGGCCGGAATGGTTGTGGAGAGTGGCCAGAATCTTGAACCGAACGTCGGCAATTGCATGTTGCTGGGATCTATTCCTGCCGGAACCAGGGTTCACAATATTGAGATGCAGCCAGGCCGCGGTGGTCAGTTGTGTCGCAGTGCTGGTGTCGGAGCGACCTTGAATGCTCGCGAAGGTCGCTGGGCGCAGGTGACTTTGCCAAGTGGTGAAGTTCGTCGATTGCCGGGCTCCTGCCGCGCCACGATCGGGGTACTCGGAAATTCAGAACATAGCAGCATTGTGATCGGCAAGGCTGGTCGTAATCGCTGGAAGGGCATCCGTCCGCGAGTTCGTGGTACGGCCATGAATCCAACCGCGCATCCGATGGGTGGTGGTGAAGGTCGAAACTCAGGCGGTCGTCATCCTTGTAGTCCGACAGGTAAGTTGGCGAAAGGCGGGCGTACGAGAAATCGGAAGAAAGCGTCGGCCAAGGCCATCATTCGGCGGCGGCGTTCAGTGCGTTACGGTGAGGTCAAGTTGTAAGGTTTTTGGAAGGGTGTTTGAATGGGTCGCTCGTTGAAAAAGGGTCCTTTTGTTGACCCTCGTCTGCTGGAGAAAGTTGAAAAGCTGAATTCAGCCGGGCGCAAGGAGCCAGTGAAGACCTGGGCTCGTCGTTGTACGATTTCACCGGAATTCGTTGGTCACACATTCCTTGTTCACAATGGTCGCATGCACATGAGTGTGTATGTGACAGAAGACATGGTCGGGCATAAATTGGGCGAATTTTCAGCCACCCGGACATTTCGTGGGCACGGTTCAAAAGGTAAGAAGTAGTCATGGCGTCAGTACGTGCCTCACATCAGTTTGCAAGAATTTCGCCTACAAAGGTTCGTCCGTTCGCGGACATGATCCGTGGGATGTCTGCGGAGCAGGGTTTGAGTGCGCTTGCGTACGAACCGAACCGCGGTGCACGGTTCATTGAACGTGTTCTGAAGAGCGCGATCGCGAATGCGGAAGACCGCGGTGTTCGCAATCCCGATCGGTTGAAGATTTCCGAGGCGCGAGTGGACGGCGGTCCGATGTTCAAACGTGTTCATGCTCGAGCACGCGGCATGGCCAATTTAATCCGGCGTCGTACAGCTCACATTCATGTGGCTGTGGAAGCTCCGGAATTAGGTATTTCATAAACGGTTTGCTTGAAGCAGGGTTCGTGTTATGGGTCAGAAAGTCAGGCCAACCGGGTTTCGTGTCGGAGTCATGGAGACTTGGCGCAGCCGCTGGTATGCGTCAAAGCGTGAATTTGGTGATCTGCTTTTGGAAGATCAGAAAATTCGGAAATTCGTGGCAACGAAGTATGCGTTTGCTGAAGTCGCCCGAGTTGAAATCGAGCGAACCAGAGACCAGGTTGTGGTCCACATGCACACGGCTCGACCGGGTGTGATCATTGGGCGTAAGGGTCAGGAAGTCGATAAGCTCAAAGCTGAGCTCGAAGATCTGACCGGTCGCCGGATGGATGTTAAAATCGTTGAAATCACAAATCCAAACCGCAACGCCAAACTGGTTGCGATGAAGATTGCCCAGCAGTTGCAGAAGCGCGGAAGTTTTCGTCGCGCCATCAAGAAGACTCTTGATGAAGTGATGAGCTCGGGTGTTTATGGTGTGAAGATTCAGATGTCCGGACGTTTGGGCGGTGCCGAAATGTCTCGACAGGAAAAGGCGAGTCGAGGATCGATTCCCTTATCGACACTTCGGCGTCATATCGATTACGGCTTGGCCGAGTCGGCGACGACGATGGGGATTATTGGTGTGAAAGTGTGGATTGATCTGGGCGACTATTCGAACGAGGAGACTGCAGATGGCGCTAATGCCAAAGCGGGTCAAGCATCGAAAAAGCCAAAGAGGACGTATAAGAGGTAACGCGACTCGCGGCAATACTGTGGTCTTTGGTGAGTGGGCATTGCAGTCAGTGGATCCAGGTCATATTACTGGTCAGACGATTGAAGCCTGCCGAATTGCGGCCACACAGTATGTTCGCGGCGAAGGTCGAGTCTACATCCGTATATTTCCTCAGAAGCCGGTGACTGCAAGGCCATTGGAAACCCGAATGGGTAAGGGAAAAGGCGAACCGGATCGCTGGGTGGCGGTTGTCAAACCTGGTACGGTTCTGTTTGAGTTAAAGGGTGTGACGCATGATACAGCGAAAAGCTGTTTTCAGCGTGTGGCTCATAAACTGCCGGTGCGGGTGCGTCTGGTTGGACGTCGCCCTGAGATTTGATAAGTGTACATGTTGAGTGTAAGGTGCAGGGAAATGTCGAAAGCAAGCGTTGTTCGTGAGATGTCTGAAGAGCAACTGGAGCACGAGCTTCGGGAAACTCAGCAGTCTTTGTTCCGTCTGCGATTGCAGGCGGCGACAGAAAGAAACGACGTTCCGAGCAACGTGAAGAAGATGCGTCGAAGTATTGCCCGAATCCGTACAATTCAGCGTGAACGTGAAATTGCTAAAGCCTGATTTTTGGTATCAATTCAGATGAAGATGAAAAAGACATTGGTCGGAATTGTCGCCGGCTGTCAGGTGAAGACCCTGCGAGTTGAAATCGCTCGTCGAATGAAGCATCCGAAATACGGAAAGATCATTCGCGGGAGAACCATTTGCCACGCGCATGATGAAGACGGAACAGCAAAGATCGGCGATACTGTCGAGATTTCAGAAGCTCCGCCGCGTTCGCGGTTGAAGCGTTGGGATCTGGTGCGTGTCGTCGCTGCCGCTGCGGTTGTTGGTGGTGCGGAGTCTGCTGACGTGTGAGGTTTGGTTCTGGTGCGAATTGCTCAGGACGTGAACAGGTGTCATAATTGTTAATTCAGCGCTGACGTCCGGGACGCAGTGATTTAGTTGGACAAGGTCAGGATCGGGGTGTTGCGATGATTCAGATGCAAACAATGCTGGATGTGGCCGACAATTCCGGCGCTAAGTCCGCGCGCTGCATCAAAGTGCTGGGTGGAAGTCGTCGCCGTTATGCCGGCCTTGGCGATATCGTAGTCGTCGCCGTGCAGAAGTGTCTTGCCGGTAGTGCGATCCGGAGCGGCTCGGTGGTGAAAGGCGTGGTGGTCAGGACCAAGAAAGCGGCTCGTCGTGCAGACGGCTCTTATGTAAAATTTGACCGCAACGCGATCGTGATCATAGACAACGACGGCAATCCCAAAGGCACTCGTATCTTTGGGGCGGTTGCACGTGAACTCCGAGACAAGCGATTTATGAAAATCGTCAGCCTCGCCAGCGAAGTGGTCTGATCCCGTAGTTCTCTGGTTCTGAATTGATTGCTGTTTTTGAAGAGTTGATAAGATGGCTCGGTTGCTCGAAGATTACAACAAGCGGATTGTTCCGGAACTCAAGCAGACGCTGGGGCGTAAGAACAGTCACGCTATTCCGAAGCTGCAGAAAATTGTCGTCAGCATGGGTGTCGGTGAAGCGGTTAACGACCGCAAACGTCTGGACCAGGCTGCTGATCAGTTGACGCAGCTGGCTGGCCAGAAGGCGCAGATCTGCAAGGCGAAAAAGTCCGTCGCCGGATTTCGCCTGCGTGAGGGTCAGCCGATCGGATGTCGCGTCACGCTGCGTGGTCAGCGGATGTACGATTTTCTGGATCGCCTGATTACGCTCGTGCTTCCCCGAGTGCGTGACTTTCGAGGTGTCAGCCCGAAGGGTTTCGACGGTCGCGGAAATTACAACTACGGATTGAATGAACAAATGGTGTTCCCTGAAATTGATCCTGAAACAGTGACCAATACTCAGGGAATGAATATCACTTTCGTGACGACAGCAACCACAGACGACGAAGGCAGAGCTCTGCTGCGTGCGTTTGGGATGCCGTTCAAGACTGAAGACTAACACATCGTTATTGAGATTTTGGATCCGGGAATAGTCAATGGCCAGCAAAGCAAAAATTGAAAAAGCGAATCGGACGCCCAAGTTCAGCAGTCGCATTGAGCATCGTTGCGGGCTTTGCGGGCGGCCTCGAGCTGTGTACCGGAAGTTTAAAGTTTGCCGCATTTGTTTTCGTGACCTGGCGTTGGACGGCTTGATCCCTGGTGTAAAAAAGGCCAGCTGGTAACACAGAGGAATAGTGCTCATATGATGACTGACCCCATAGCCGATCTGCTGACTCGAATCCGAAACGGAGTGCGCGTGGAACGTCCGTTTGTGGATGTGCCGCTGTCAAAGATCAAGATACATATCGTCGAAGCGTTGTCCCGCGAAGGTTTCGTCTGGGATCATGAAGTGGTTGAAGGCGACGTGTGCCAGATGCTGCGAGTCAATCTGAAATATGGTCCGAACGGCGAACATGTGATCCAGCATATTGAGCGCATCTCAAAGCCGGGTTGCCGAGTGTACGTCGGTGTCGGGGAAATGAAGCCTGTGCGGCAAGGCACTGGGATTTCAGTATTGTCGACATCGAAGGGCGTACTGAGTAATCGCGAAGCCCACAAACAGGGCGTTGGCGGCGAATTGGTCTGTCAGGTCTGGTAAGACCACTGTTGTTCAACGGCGTGTTTGATTGTCTGTTGAGTTTGGATGGGTACTGAGTCATGTCTCGAATTGGTAAAAAACCTGTTGCGATACCTTCGGGCGTGAAGGTAGAGGTTTCCAGTACGCGGGTTTCCGCCAAGGGACCAGCAGGCGAATTGGGTGTGGTTTTCCATCCGACGATGCTGGTATCCGTTGAAGGAAGCAATATCATCGTGGGTCGCCCTGACGACAAACGCAGCAGCCGTGCGCTACATGGATTGACGCGCAGCCTGATTCAGAACATGGTGACCGGCGTTGTAAAGCCGTTCGAAAAGAAACTCGAGATCATTGGTGTAGGTTACAATGCAAATCTGGCAGGGACGAAGTTAACTCTGCAGGTTGGATTCGCAAACAAGATCGTGTTGGAAGTTCCGGCTGGCGTGAAGTGCGAATTGCCGGATGCGACGCATGTGATTGTGAAAAGTTCCGACCGACAGGCGTGTGGTCAGTTTGCGGCAAATATTCGTGCGGTACGTCCACCGGAACCTTACAAGGGCAAGGGCATCCGCTATCAGGATGAATTTGTGCGGCGTAAGTCTGGTAAGGCGTTCGGTTCCAAATAGTTATTTCCTGTGTGCTTGTTGATATTGGGTTCAGCAATGGGTGTTCGTTCTCGACTGGCAAAACAACATCAGCGACGTGAGTACCGCGTACGTAACAGAGTGGTGCGAGATGCACACGGGCGCCCACGGCTGTCCGTGTTCCGCAGCAATCGGCACATTTACGCGCAGATTATTGATGACGCTGCGGGCAAGACTTTGGTGGCGGCCAGTACAGTGGATGGTGAGATAGCCGGGCCGGGTGGTGTCGGCAGTGATGCTGAATCTGCTGGCAAGGTTGGCAAGTTGATTGCTGAGCGAGCAGTAAAACTGGGAATCTCTCAGGTGGTTTTTGACCGAGGTTCATTTCGTTATCATGGCCGTATTGCCGCCTTGGCAGATGCGGCTCGTGAAGCGGGTCTGGATTTTTAAATTGTTTTTTGTGCCTGAGGTGATCGGTGTCCAGTGCAGACAACAGAAGTGATTCCGGCGAACGCGTGATTCAGATTCGGCGTTGCGCCTGCGTAGTAAAAGGCGGGCGACGTTTCAGCTTTGCGGCGCTTGTGGTGACAGGAGACGGCAACGGGCGCGTCGGGTATGGATACGGCAAAGCGATAGAAGTACCGCTCGCTGTTGAAAAGGCGACGAAGCAGTCGAATCGTACACAGATGTCAGTGCCGGTTGTGGGGACCACCATTCCCCATCAGGTGTTGGGCGAATACCGAGCCTCACAAGTGCTGCTGTTGCCCGCAAAGCCTGGTACAGGAGTCATTGCCGGACACTGCGTACGCTCGGTGTTGGAGGCAGCTGGAATTACGGATATTCTGACAAAAGCTTACGGCTCAACAAATCCGTTGAATCTCGTGAAAGCCACACTGGACGCGCTGAAGAAGCTGCGAACACGAGAACAGATCGAACGATTGCGAGGGGTGTCGCTGTGATTTTGAATGATGTGCATGTTGGTATTCAACGTCAAAAGACGCGAAAACGAATTGGTCGCGGTTCTGGTTCCGGTCACGGAAAGACGGCGGGCCGCGGGCATAAAGGTTTCTTCAGTCGTTCAGGTTCGTCTCGCCGCCGCGGTTTCCACGGCGGGCAGAAGCCGCTGTTTCGACGCGTGGCAAAGCGTGGTTTCAATAACAAGGTGTTCGCGCCTGATGTTGCGGTAGTCAACGTCGGGGAGCTGAATGATTCGTTTGAAACAGGCGCTGAGATCACCCCCGCGATGCTGTTGGAGAAGGGCCTGATTCGAACCAAGTTTGATGAACTCAAAGTGCTTGGCGATGGTGAATTGTCAAAGAAGTTTCGAATCACTGCGCACCGTTTTTCATCGTCTGCTGAGCAGAAGATTTCAGCGGCTGGCGGTTCGTTCGAACGCATTCCGGCCGGGGCTGTTTAGGATGTGCCTGCGATGGATTCATCGCGAGGAGGAGATGCAGGTTGCTTGCTAAACTTCTAACTGTTTTTCGCGTACCGGAATTGCGCCGAAAGATCATTCTGACCGTTGTGCTGCTTGCAGTTTACCGGCTCGGGTTTCACATCACGCTGCCTTTCATTGATCATGAGACGGTCGGGCAGGCCGTGAATAACGCAGCCAGCGGTAAAGGTGGACTTGGTGGTCTCCTCCAGGTCGTGTCAGTGTTTTCCGCGTCTGATCTGCAGAATGGTTCTGTGTTCGGGCTTGGAATTATGCCGTACATTACGGCGTCGATTGTGTTTCAGTTGTTAGCCACGGTTTATCCCCCTCTGGAGCAGCTTCAGAAGGAAGGCGAATCCGGACGGCGACGACTGAATGAATATACGCGGTACGCAACTGTTGTCGTGTGCCTGTTGCAGAGTTTTTTCCTGTTGCGGACAATGTCCTCCGGCGGTTCGGGGCAGGCGGTGATTCTCCCTGAGTATGACGGACTTCACTGGCTTTTGTTTGGTACACTGGTGATGACTGCGGGGACTGTGTTCCTGATGTGGATCGGTGAGCAGATTGATGCCTACGGAATCGGAAACGGAATCAGCCTTCTGATCATGGCTGGGATTCTCGCGAGGATGCCGACAATTGTTACGAAGTGGGTCAAGGGAATTGCTGGCGGCGGTGTTCAGATCGGCACGGAATTCGGTATTGAAAAGTTGCTGGTGATGGCAATTGTGTTTGTGACGGTGATTGCTGTGGTCGTGTTTATCACGCAGGGCCAGAGAAGAATCCCGATTCAAAGTGCGAAACATGTGCGTGGGCGTCGAGTGATGGGCGGGAATCGTCAGTGGTTGCCGCTGCGAGTGAATCAGTCGGGTGTGATGCCGATTATCTTCTCATCCAGTTTGTTGATGATTCCGTTCTTTGTGTTCAGCCAGTTGGGTCGAGCCTTCATGGGTCAGGATGCTTCGGGCGGTTCGTGGTGGGCAGAGGGGATGGCGTATATTGGCCAGTGTTTTTCGCCGGGGCAGGGATTTGTGTACAGCCTTGGCTATATTGTTTTGATCTACTTCTTTTGTTACTTCTGGACGGCAATTACCTTCAATCCGAAGGATATGGCCGAGAATCTGAAGGACAACGGAAGTTTCATCCCTGGGTATCGACCGGGGGGGCGGACTGCGGCTCATCTGGAGCAGGTGATGTTGCGAATTACGTATGTCGGGGCAGCATTTTTGGCTGTCGTGGCTGTGGTTCCGACGATTATTTCGAATACAATTACGAATGACATGGTGACCGCCAGTTTCTTCGGCGGTACAGGTCTGTTGATTATTGTTTCTGTGGCTTTGGATCTTGTTCAAAAGATCGATTCTCATCTGGTGATGCGGAATTATCCGGGTCTGCTTGATTCCGATAAGTAAAAGTTCTGCTCAGTTGGTATCAGAATCAACCCAAAGGTGTTACGATGAAAGTTCGATCAAGCGTTAAGCGGATCTGTGATCATTGCAAGCTCGTGCGTCGTCGCGGGCGTATTTTTGTGATTTGTTCGTCAAACCCACGGCACAAACAGCGTCAGGGCTGAGTGAATAGTTGGTTAACGGCTGTTTGTTTCGGAGTCTTTAGATGCCACGTATTCTGGGTGTTGACATCCCGAATAATAAGTCAGCGTATATTTCGTTGACGTACCTGTACGGTATTGGTCCATTCCTCTCAGTTCAGATTTGCTATGAACTGGGGATTGATCCTCATGTTCGCGCCGGTGAGTTGACGGAAGACGAAGTCAGCCGGATCACAAATCACCTCGACAAAAACTACACCGTCGAAGGTCCCCTGCGCCGTAAGGTGCAGCAGGAAATCGGTCGGTTGAGAGAGATTCAGTGTTATCGTGGAGTTCGCCATCGCAAAGGCTTGCCTGTGCGTGGTCAGCGAACAAAAACGAATGCGCGGACCAGGAAGGGACGCAAAAAGACCGTCGCCGGAAAGAAGGGCGTGAAGGATGCCAAGCGTTAGTTGATCTGAGCAGGCGGTTGCTGGTTTTTTGCGCTCGTTTTTTTCTGGTTCAGTGAGAGAGTTGCGTGGCTAAAGTCAAGAAGAAAAAGATTCGTCGTAATGTCAACAAAGGCATCGTCTACATCAAGGCGACCTTTAACAATACGATTGTGACCATGACGGATGCGACCGGTGACGTAATTTGCTGGGCGACCGCTGGAACAGTCGGTTTCAAAGGGTCCCGCAAGAGTACTCCGTTCGCGGCACAGCGGGCCGCTGAAACGGTTGCCGAAAAAGCCGCCAAGGTCGGTGTGCGAGAGCTGGAGATTCGCGTCAAGGGACCGGGGGCCGGTCGCGAGAGTGCAATCACGGGGCTCCAGGCGTCCGGCATGTCAATCAAGTCGATCGAAGATATCACTCCGTTGCCGCACAATGGTTGTCGGCCACCTAAGCGCCGCCGCGTGTAAGCTCGGCTGGAACGCTTTATTGTTTTGATCAGAATCCTGGTGGGGGGCGGACATGAGAATTCGTTGGCGTGGGCTTGAGTTGCCAAGTCGAGTAGCAGTTGATCGTGATACACGGACTGGAACTTACGGTAAATTTGTGGCTGAACCTTTTGAACGAGGTTTCGGAGCCACTATTGGAAATAGTCTGCGTCGTATCCTGCTTTCCAGCCTTGAGGGCTCAGCAGTCACGCGAGCGAGAATTCAGGGCGTACAGCATGAATTCACGACGATTCCGGGCGTGGTCGAGGATGTCACGGACATTTGTCTCAATCTGAAGTCATTGGTGATCAAAAATCATAGTTCATCCAGCAAGACACTGCGAATTGAGAAGAACTCGCGAGGTGTCGTGACGGGCGCAGATGTGATCTGTGATGATCAGGTTGAAGTCATTAACCGCGATCTGGTGATTGCGACAATGACAGACGATGTGCCGTTTCATATAGAAATGACAGTCGAGAATGGTCGTGGTTATGTGGCTGCTACTGAACAGTATCAGCACGAACCAGAAGTCGGGATTATTCCGCTGGATGCGGCATTTTCCCCGGTCACCCGAGTACGTCATCACATCGAGGAAACCCGCGTCGGTCAACGGACGAACTACGACAAACTGAACCTTGAACTCTGGACAAACGGAACCATCACGCCGGAAATGGCGCTGGTAGAAGCGGCCAAGATCCTGCGTAAGCATTTGAACTGCTTTATTACGTTCCGTGAACCAGGACCGGAATCCGGACCTGAAGGCGGTCTGCGTGGCATGATGGAAGCCACGGGTTATTCGCCGGTTGATATGGAACTGGAAGAGAAATTGAACAAGAGCCTGGCGGAACTGAATCTTTCGGTTCGAGCTACAAACTGCCTCGAGTCAGTGGGAATTAACACGGTTCGGGACCTGGTAGTTCGCACAGAAGACGAGTTGCTGCAGGTTCGAAACTTTGGTGAGACAACTCTGGACGAAGTTCGTGAACGTCTGGGTGGAATTGATTTGCGGCTGGGAATGCGGTTGCCGAATCAGCAATTGAAGTAACGAGTATTTATGTCGGTTCGAGGCGGCTCGAACGAGATTCGCATTGGCGTTTATAGTGGGTAAGTGTCTGACATGAGACACCGTGTTGCTGGACGAAAACTGGGTCGAAACGCTTCGCATCGCAAAGCGATGTTTCGCAATATGGCCACCAGTCTCATCGGGACTGTACGCATCGAAGAAGGTGTCAAAGGACAGCCTAAGGTTGCCGGACGCATCGTCACGACCGTTCCAAAGGCGAAGGAACTTCGGCCGATCGTTGAAAAACTGATCACAATGGCGCGAAAGGCACTGAAGATCTCCGCAGCTGCGGCCCAATATGGCACGGCGGCAGAACGAGGTACTGATGCCTGGAACGCATGGCGTCAGTCGGATCAGGGAAAGAACTGGGTGAACTCAAACGCCGCAGCTCTGACACTGCGTCGCCGAGCCTTTTCAGAGCTTCGCGACACCAATGCCGTGGATATACTCTTCGACGATCTGGCAAAACGATTCGCTGATCGGGACGGCGGTTACACCCGCATCGTTCGGCTGGCGGCAGTTCGCCTTGGCGATGCAGGTCAACAGGCAATTATTGAATTCGTTGGGGTGCGTGATCGAGTGAAGTCCCGAAAGCGAACAGGGCCAGTCGTTGAAACTGCGGCAACATAAGCAGTGATCGCGATATCTTATGAAATCAGAAACCCTTGTTCCTCCGGAACAAGGGGTTTTTCGTGCGCCGGTCACCGGTTGGGTTATGCCTCGCGCGGGCCGGTATAACTTGTAGCCGGATTCGTAAGAATTCGGAGGCGGACCATAATTCAAACGGAAGTCTCACGACTTTGGCTACAGGCAAGAGTTGCAAGACTTTGGCGAAGGTTGCTGAGGACTTGTGGCAGATAGAACGTCTGTGGATGGAGAGGTTCATCGGGCATGAAGTGTGGCAGGCCGTGAGCGTACTGCGAAAGGTCTCGCGGGGAGATCGACCAGCCTTCGACAGTCGCCCAACCGAAAACGATTGTGATGTCACGACCGTCGCGTTGCAGGGTGAGCCAACGGGTGTATTCGTCTGAGAAATCGAAAGGCAGGAACAACTGCTTGCCGTCTTTCAGGTCGGTGAGCAACCGAATCCATTCGCCGACAAGCTGCATCGTGCCTTCGACGGGGCGAAATTCATGGCTCTCGCTGTTCGGCTGCAGTCCGAGATAATAACTTTCCCCCGCGCGGGATTCGCTTCCGACACGAACCTCGATCTGATTGTCGCTGTTGAGACTGACTGATACGTTTCGCATGGATTCATCCGGGCTCTGTCTGGGAATATCAACGGGCGGAATTCAAGTGCCGTTCTGAAATCTACAACCACAATCTTTCTAACTTACTCATCAGAGAACCATCATGGTACGCGTTTTGTGTACGGCATTGAATGCTGAGACCGGTCCACATTTCAAACTCCTGGCAGATGCCGGACACGAATGCCTTGTTCCGGATCGGTCGCTGGATCTGTGGAACAACGAAGTTTTGACCAAAGCGATCACAGGGTTTGACGCGATCATTGCCGGATCAGAGCCCTATCCAGCTTCAGTGATCGCCGCCAGTCCGCAGCTGCGCGTGTTGGCTCGAGCCGGCGTGGGTTTTGATGCCATCAATCTGCCGGCCTGTGACGAGCACAAAATCGTCGTAGCAACGACGCCGGGTGTGAATCATCATGCGGTGGCCGAACATGCGATCGCTATGTTGATGGCAATTGGCCGAGGATTCCCGGCACTGGATCAGGAAGTGCGTCGTTGCGAATGGAATCGTATTCCGTTGCCGCGTATTTCTGAATGCACTCTCGGCCTTGTCGGACTGGGACGCATCGGTCAGGCCACTGCGACGCGCGCGATCGGACTGGGAATGAAGGTGCTGGGCTACGACCCTTATCCTCCGACAGATTTTGTGAAACAGTACGGGATCACGATGGTCTCACTGGAAGACTTGCTGGCGAAGTCCGATTTCGTCTCACTGCATTCCCCGATGACACCGGCGACAAAGCATCTGATCAATGACAGATCCATCGCAACCATGAAGGACGGTGCCGTGGTCATCAACACGGCTCGCGGGCCGCTGATTGACGAACCGGCATTGATTCGGGCTCTCAAGTCAGGCAAGCTCCGCGCGGCAGGGCTGGATGTGTTCGAGGTTGAGCCGCTGCCAGCCGACAGTCCGCTGATTTCGATGCCGAATGTGCTGCTGAGCGGCCACGTTGCAGGTATGGACAACGAATCCCACGAAGGCACATGGGCTTTGGGGGCGAACATCATCATTCGTCTGCATCGCGGCGAGTGGCCTGCGGAGTGCATTCAGAATTTGAAGGGTGTGACTGGCTGGAAGTGGTAAGCAGCTGACCGATACACTGCGCGCGGGGCTGTTTAAGATGCTTGGTTGTAGCCGGATTCGTCAGAATTCGGCGAGACGACACTTGTGCCCGCGCGGAGTATAAGTACGAATGTTGCAGGACGGCGGTTCATGGATTTTTGCTGGCGCTCGTATCAATCAGTCGCGCGAGTACCACGTGGTCCAGTCGGGCTTCAGCGACGACTGTTGCTCCGGGTGGAACGACGCGGAGTTCCGGTCGCAGATCGGCCAGTCGATGGATCAGCAG
>JAYSPO010000884.1:0-1483 GCA_043722015.1 Candidatus Kuenenia sp.
CCCGTGGTAAAGACCGACGCCGCCCATGTGGCCGACAGGTCGTCGGCATTGTCATAGAAGCCAATGCCCAGATGCCGGAACGGGTCGAACGACTGAAACAAGAGCGATCGTTCCATGAACGTCGTGTAGCGGAAGCTGCTGACGACTTCGAGGCTGAACGGCTGCTTCCATTGACCGATGCGAACGGTGCCCAGGATCGGCACCTCCTTCTGTTCGACCCACAAGTCGGTGAACGTCGGTCGCCCAAAAAAGGCGAAGTCCATCTGCATGAAATAGTTCGTCGTCTCGGTCAGACTTCCCTTGGCTCCGAGACGGGCTCGACGGAAGTCCGCTCCATTCTGGATGTGACCGTAGTCAATCAGACTGTTGGCATCTTGGTTGAAGAAGCCGGTATCGGCCTGGAACACACCACTGACAGCGACCGAAGGTAACGTCTTCTTGTTGAGTCGATCCAGCACCCCTGCCACATTGTTCTGGATCGCCGAGATTCGCTGTTCCTGCGAGTCATCGACGGGATTCGCTTCGGCCGGCCTGCGGCGGAGATACTTCTCGACGATATTGCCAATCCGTTTCTCGTCCTCGGACTCTTCCGCACTGCCTTTCGGATCGTCCACATTGAGTGCGATCTCATCGACGGGAGCGGGGGGCACCACAGACCGAAACGAATCCGGTGAAGAGGAACCGCGCGGCCCGAGAGCGGTCTGCAACTGGCGGTTGTCGCGTTCGAGTTGATCGATTCGCTGTCGCAGTTCCTCAAACGGATCGTCCGCCGCTTCGCTTGGCGAGACGGCCATCGTGATGGCAGCCAGACTTCCCATCGCGACCAGACGGCGCATCCATGCGGCAAGCTGCCCCAGCGCGCAATCCCACACTGACATCTCTGTTGGTTTCATGACGCACATCCATTTGCGAGACGATCGTTGTCAACTGGTCGTTGGTAACCGCTTCTGCTTCATCCGAGATTCAAACCCAAATCAATCCATGATGAGGGTAACGACGGCAACTCCAGTCGCCTGAATCAAAACCCAATGTTGCTATCTCGACTGTGATGGATTGGGTTGGAAAGATTCAGTGCCCAGTGAGAAATGCAAAGTCCGAAGTGCAAAGTGAAAGAGGGACAACCGCACTTTCCAATGGGAACCGACATCCTGACCGGTCGCCGTGGCAGGCGTTGCGACGGACAGGAGTATCTGGGTTTTGCACTTTGTACTTTGCACTTCTCACTTGGCACTCAACTCGAACATGAGAACTGTCACGGTAGAACTATCGGAGTGACCGCAAAGGGGACTTGACGGCGGAGAGTTCCATATTCGCAAGGCTGCACCGAAAAAACCTTACAAACTCATTGGGAGGGATAATCCGCAAACTCAATGCGTCAAATCTTGCCTGATCGGCAGTTCTTTACTTCGACTGTCTGAGAGGCTGTCCGAGAACTCGGAGTGGCCACAACTGGTTTGTGTTTTGGGTGCCACGGTCACGGCTT
>JAYSPO010000885.1:0-3108 GCA_043722015.1 Candidatus Kuenenia sp.
GGAATAAGTTGTCCAAGCATTGTGAAACGAAACTCCGTAATGCTTCAAATGCGATCCCGAACCGAACGCTCGACGGGAACAATGAGATGGATCTTCTACGACAGAAAACGGTATTTGCACAAATCGTTCCGAATCCAATTCAGATTTAGCGAGGAATTGCCGGGAACGAATCATGAAACGGGCGGGGCAGGCTACCCGACGCCCATTGTTCCGTCAAATCGAATAGCCAATGTCCAGCGTCAAAATCCACTGAACGCAGCAGCAGACTCAGACAGCCGTCATGATCGGCGTCATCGCTCCCTGCCGCAAACTTAGACAGACTGCAGCAATCGGCAACAACGCCTGCAAGTCATGTGGTGCGGTGATTCAATCCACAGGCAGATCGCTGAGCAATGTCTTTTTCAGGCCATTTTGGTTTGGTCAAACCGACGATTCAGGACAATTACAGTGATGCTGCTGGAATCCCCGCATTTCTTCAGAAACATCCACCTGGATTGCACGGTTTGTCCGGTCGTGCTTTGCAGGCAGCTGTTGCCGCTTGTTCGGCGTTGTGACCGAATTCGGAAGGTTGGAACCGTCGGCTTCCGATACCTCAATTCGCATGAAGCACTCAGCAGGTCACGCTGGTTTCGGCAATCTGCCAAGTCGTCCATGGAGATACATCCGCTGACTTCCTGACAAAGGTCGAATCTGAATGTGTCAACCCGCTGCAGCCTCCCGTCTGCCCGAATCTCCGGCAGAAGTGAGATCACTCGAACAGCTCCGGTTATTTGTCCATGTTGCTCTGTGCCGCAAAGAAAATCTGCTTGAGCACCATTTTCCCATGACGGAACTTGAACTCCGACAAAACGGAACTCGCTGCGGATTCCAGTTTGTGCTGCACGGCCCACGTTCCGTGAAGCTGGCCGCCGTGTGGTCGTCAGCATCCAACGAAGTGCTGCTCTACGACGCTACCGGAAACCGCTTCGGACGAATTCGACTGCCCCACAAAGTCGCGTAACAGTTCCGAATCGGACGCGACACAAAATCGAACTTGACACCTGTTCATGCACCGGCGCAGAGCTGCCAGTCTTCCGCCCGGAATACCTGCAGTTACCGGACTGAACCAGTCGGCAGGTGAAGCCGGGCAAACATGGCTCTGTGTCAAAGACTGCTGAGTATGATTGAGAAAAATCATTGATGTGTTTCGCTTCGCCACACTCACATACTTTGAATTACACACTTTGGATGGCCCCGACATCGCAAGCACTTGCCGCTCAGACCGTACGATGCGGGTGACGAATGTGCTGTTCCCACCACAAGCGATATCAAAGTCCAACACGGCGACGTCCGTCAGCAGGTCTGCGATTTTGGCAAGAAGAGTCGATGGGTTTGCAACATGATACGCTCCGGCGTAAAGCTCTGCGACAACAACAGACGACACAAACAACCCGCCGCCGTACTGGATGAAGCGATGAGCCAGACCGCCAGGTCGGCGAAAGTGAGCAGAACAAATGTTGGTATCAAGCACGAAGCTCATGTCAAATCAGCCTGGGATCGACGCTCCTGCTGCCGTTGCTCCTGAATTGCCTGCATAACTTCATCCAGTTCAGGATGATCACACCATCCGCCGGCGGATCGAAGAATTCCTTCGCCCCATTTGCTCGTCGCAGAAAGAGCCCGCACCTCAACCTGCACCTGCTGACCATCCGCGATGCCCGGGTCTTCAGCAAGTTCGATGGTCCGACCATGGATAATGCCGTGCATTGAAGTCATTCTGAGCCTTTGTTTCTGTCAAGACGACTGTCGCACTACTTTTACAGCGAAAGTGACAGCGCAAAGTCTAACGTACCTGGCGGGAGACTCCAAACTGGATTTCAGGACGGTAACTTCGTTGGTTCAACACGGCATTGTACCACTGCGCCATCATGAATCTGGATTTGATTCACTTCGGAGATTATTCGCTGTGTCCCCAACCATTTGACGTCACCGGGTGATGCGACAAAAACTGTGTAAACTCGTTCTGTTCGTGCGATTGGTCCCACCTAAAGCCACCACTGAAACACATCGCCACGCAACACCAACGGGAAATCCATATTGTTAAACAGCCCTGTGGTCTTCACCACAGGGCTATTGATTCTGAATTTCAGTACACCGAATCGGGAACTACTTCGCGATCACGCGGGCCATTTCGAGGACCTTGTTCGAATAGCCCCACTCGTTGTCGTACCATGCCACGAGCTTGACGAAGGTACCGTCGAGGGCGATGCCGGCTTCGGCGTCGAAGACACTGGTGCAGACTTCGCCGACGAAGTCGGTCGAGACCACTTTGTCCGTGGTGTAGCCCATCACGCCCTTCATCGGGCCATCGGCAGCAGCTTTGACCGCGGCACAGATTTCTTCGTAGGTCGCTGACTTATTGAGTTCAACGGTCAGGTCCACAACGGACACGTCGGAAGTTGGCACGCGGAAGGCCATGCCGGTCAGCTTCTTGTTCAGTTCCGGAATCACCTTGCCGACGGCCTTGGCAGCACCGGTCGATGATGGAATGATGTTTTCCAGAATCCCGCGTCCGCCACGCCAGTCTTTGGTGCTCGGACCATCGACGGTCTTCTGAGTGGCCGTGGCGGCATGCACGGTGGTCATCAGACCTCGCTTGATGCCGAATGCGTCGTTGATCACCTTGGCCAAAGGTGCCAGGCAGTTTGTCGTGCAGCTGGCGTTGGAGATGATCGCCTGACCAGCATAGCTTTCATGGTTCACGCCGTAGACGAACATCGGTGTGTCGTCTTTGGATGGTGCTGAGAGGATCACCTTCTTTGCACCGGCTGCAAGGTGAGCCTTGGCTGTTGGTTCGTCGAGGAACAGACCGGTGGATTCGACAACGATGTCTGCACCGACTTCGTTCCACTTCAATGTGGAAGGATCCTTCACGGCCGTCAGGCGGATCTTCCTGCCGTTCACGATCAAATTTGTGCCTTCGACGGACACGTCGCCCTTAAAGCGGCCGTGGACGGAGTCGAACTTCAGCATGTAGGCCAGATATTCTGGTTCAAGCAGGTCGTTGATGCCTACAACTTCGATGTCTTTTGAAAAGTTCTGGATCGCGGCACGGAATACCATCCGTCC
>JAYSPO010000886.1:0-2259 GCA_043722015.1 Candidatus Kuenenia sp.
ACGTTCGACGAATTCTATGGTCGCGACAGCAAATTCCTTGACGCACTGGATCACCGAACGCAGCGGTTCGTGGGAGAAATCCCCAGTAATACGCGTGTCTGGACGAGTAAACCGGACGTCATTACGGAAGAATCCAGTACAGGCCGAGACCATCCGAAACATACGCGACGTGTGGCCGATCACCAGAGACCGTGTGAGGTTCGCAATCTGCTGAAGCATTCCTCAAAGTTCTACCTTCAGAACTGGCAGTTGTATCGAATCAAGGACATTCAAAAAGGGCCTGAAGTCTGGAAGATCAAGCACCTGACCGTCTGGCGTCAGACCAGCGAGCACCTGCCGAGCACACGTCTTACTCTGATCATCGCTGTTAATGTGCGCACCGGAGAAACGAAATTCTTTCTGGCTAACGCAGTGGTAGGTGAAGACGGCGTGACACTTCGCGAGTTGCTGCGAGTGGCCTTCGGCCGTTGGGCGATTGAAGCAGAACTGCGGGTCAGCAAAGAGGAACTGGGGATGGATCACTTTGAAGTCCGCGGCTGGCGCTGCATCCACCGCCACTACTTCGTAACTGGCCTGAGCTTCCTACTGTGCAGTCGCATTCGCCAGAGCCTCGACAAAAACGACACGCGAGAGCTCACTGTCGAACAGGTTCGCCGCAGCCTCAACTGCTGGCTACAATATCACGATCTGCCGCCCGACCTGCGAGACGCAAAATTCGAGAAGGAACTCGACGACCAAAGCTACTACCAGCGACGCAACGCTATTCAATAATTCGAAAACCCAGCATTTTACCGACTCAAATCAATAAACTGGCGCTGTCCAATTAGGCAGCATGTACCTATAAGGATCGTGCTTTCGGGTTGGTCTGTCAATTCTTGACAGCCTTCTTTGGTGGTCTTTTGGTGTGCTGCTTTACCGTGGCTTTGCGAGTGGAGCGGATGTTGATTATCGCTCATTGAGACACTTCGACGATGGAAGGTTTTGTCTGAGGAACGGCCCGGCGATCATGCGCCGTCTCCGAAAAGTTGCTCGACCAGTCCGTCGCGCGTGAAGCCAAAATGTGAGGCCACGTCGGTGAGAATGGAAAGCAGTGTTCCGATTCTCAGCGGATCGTGAACGGGGATGGTGACGTGATGTTCGCCATTCCGCGTCGTCGTCAGACGCATGTGCGATCCTTTTTGCCGAGTGACCACGTAGCCCAGCGATTCCAGTTGCTTCCTCAGCCGGAGACCGGATACGTCGCGAGGCAGCCTCATACCGTCAGAACCTCGTCGCGCACAATGTGCAGGCGGATCAGCTTTGGAGCCTGCCCTTGATCGAAGTGACATTCGACGGCTTCACGGACGTTCTCACGAAGTTCGTCCAGCGTATCGGCTTCGGTAAAGATGGAGTGGCCCACGGCACGAGCTGCCAACCCGCCTTCAGGCGCTTCTTCGACTGTAAACAAGATCTCGGTCATGATTCAACTTTCAATAGGGTTTCATCATCTTTCAGTATACCAACTAATGCGTCCACAGGGGATCAAAAGGGTTCAACGGAGAGCATCCTGGCAGGTCTTACCTGTGCGAATGATGTGACGTACCACAATACACATCACTTCATCTGTTCAGCGATCAGAAATGCGATTTCCATTGCCTGTTCGTAATTCAATCGAGGATCGACCTGGCTGCGATAGTCGCGGGCCAGATCGGCTTCGGTGAGGTTGCCGGGACCGCCGGTGCATTCGGTGACGTCTTCGCCGGTGAGTTCCAGATGAATGCCGCTCAATCGCGTTCCCATTTCTTTGTGAATGCGGAACGCGGTAATGATCTCTGACATAATGTCGTCAAAAGATCGCGTCTTGATTCCGTTGCGTGCGGTCTGCGTGTTCCCATGCATTGGATCACAGCTCCAGAGTACACGGTGACCCGCCTTGAGCACGGCTTCGGCCAAGCGCGGCAATCGCTCACGAATCTTTTCGGAACCAAAGCGATGGATCAGCGTCAGTCGCCCCCGCTCGTTATCCGGATTCAGAATACTGATCAGTTCGACCAGTTCATCGGGTTCCATGGAGTTTCCGACTTTCAGGCCGATCGGATTACGGATGCCCCGGAAATACTCCACATGTGCACCATCCAGTGTGCGTGTGCGGTCGCCGATCCAGGCCATATGGGTCCCAAGATTGTACCAGCCGCGGTTGCGTTCCATGCGGGTGAGTGCCTGTTCGAACGCCAGCAGTAAGCCTTCGTGAGACGTGAAGAAATCGACGCGGGTCAGCTG
>JAYSPO010000887.1:0-3491 GCA_043722015.1 Candidatus Kuenenia sp.
GTGAGTTCGCCGGCAGAGACGGCTTCCATGAAGCGAATCGAATCACTCAGTGATTCCAGCAACTGTTGATAGCGGCGCGAGCCGGGCGTGTTGCGAACAAATTCCAGATCCCAGTTTTCCGGATGATGCAGGTCGGCAAAACCACCTTCGCTCAGCGCGCGGATGTAGTTGATCGTGAGTGCCGATTTCTCGTAGGCGCGGAGCATCAGTTGCGGATCATTCCGACGTTCACCTGGGGTGAATCCCGATTGATTGATGATGTCGCCACGATAGCTCGGCAGCTCCAGGTCGCCGCGTTTTTCCATGTCGGCCGATCGTGGCTTCGCGTACTGCCCGGCAATGCGACCGACGCGGACAATTTTCTTCTTTGAGCCGCAGATCAGTACCAGACTCATCTGAATAAGAACTTTGAGCTTCCTCAGGATCGATGTGGAATTGCAGTCGTCGAAGCTCTCAGAACAGTCGCCGCCCTGGAGCACGAAAGCGTTTCCTTCCTCAGCGATCGCCAGCTGAGTCCGCAGGCGATCGACTTCCCAGGCCGTGACAAGCGGTGGAAGTGTGGTGAGTCGGCGAATGGCGTCCGCAAGTTCCTGCAGATTGTCGTACTTCGGCTGCTGCTGCGCCTGGCGTTTTTGCCATGATTCGGGGGTCCAGTGTGGGTTCATCCTCATGATTGTTTCCAACAGGACGCCGTTTGTCACTTCCGACCGTGTGCGGTTTTGAAAGCCGGGGAAAATTTCATGGTATCAACGACCTGCGTGCGAACGGAAAGTCAATTTTCCGGGATTTGCCCCCGATTTGCTGGATCCGGCATGGGAGTGATGCGAATCCTGGGGGTCATAAAACCGTCATGAACCGAAAAACAGGAAGAATGCGTAAAATCGTTATTGCATCTGCTTCAGTCCAGTGCTACGCTGGCGATTCTCCCGTCAAATCTCGCTGACGAATAAAGCACGTCGAGTTGTCCATTGGCAGTTGTCTACCACGGAATGGAGACCTGCCTGACTCTGGCAAACCGAAAAGTGCTGTTGTGAAAACAATTGAAGTCGCCGCGACTCGTGTTGCGCCAATGGCGCAGTTTCCATCCACCGGGCTTCTGTGCCGGAGACTGCGATCCCCGGCAGAAGTGTCGTTTTCCACGACGCTGCCGCAGCGAGCCGCATGCTGGAGACCCGTTCGATCGCTCTGGGAGCAGAATCATCGGGCTGAAGCCTTGTCAACAATGACCGAAATGCATCGGCACGCGGGACTGGATGCAGGCAGCAGCATTCAAGCTTTGTTTGTAACGGCTCACATGAGGATGGAACATGGTGATACCGTCGGCGCAGCGCAATGTCTTCAGTCGGCGATGAAGCAACTGGGGCATCAGGCAGGAATGCCGGTGAAGTCGTTCGATCAGTCGCGGTCGCGAATCGCGGCAGTCACCATGGCTTCGCCATACGCGCTCTGCGATCGCGATTGGTTGATTCTGGCGATTCAGGCACTCCTGAATCACGATCTGGAATCGTGTCTGTTATGGATTTATCAGGCAGATCGCCGGGTATTTGATCCTGTCTCGGCATCGGAATCCCCGCGAAGACTGCGGTTGGTAGGTGACCTGCACGCAGTTCTGGCGTGCGTTGCCGCGGAGGCCAGGGAGCTGGAAGAAGCAGAAAAGTTTCTCGCGACAGCGTATCAAAGACATGTGCGGGCCGAGGCGTTTCAGGCGGTCAGTCGCGATCTCATCCTGACGGCGCGTCTGGCTCTGCTTCAGGGGCAGTCAGACCGCACGCAAACCTTGCTGGACGCCGCGGAATGTCAACTCGTGATGACGGTGACTCCGGATGAAGCTGACTGCAGCCCGCTCATGGACATCATCCACCGCGACAGGATGCAGATTGCCGGCACCTCGCACCGCACACACTCATGGCACTGACGTCGAGTTTCGAAGAGTCATGTCGCGAAAAGATTCGGAATTCGTGAGACAAAAACGCCGAGTTGAAAAACGTGTTTGGAACTCTCCGGCATCAGATTGCGGCGTGGTTTCTGACGCCTCCAAAGTTGCAGACACCATTTTCAATGCCACATTTCAGCAGATTCTGCAGGTTTGCGAACCGTTTTTATCCGAAAAGTAAAGAACCAGCGGTCTGCTCACGCAAAATTGACGATGACCGGCACAATTGCGCTTCCAACGATGGGCGGATGCCCTAAAGTCACGCTTCATACGTCGGTGCAGATGCCCGCATAGGTTTGCGACGACATTGCAGAACACATTGACTGGATTCTACGGAACAGATTAGCATGGCTTTCCCAAAACCATTTTTCCGTTGGCGACCTCATCCGTGGCATGGCCTGGAAGTCGGTCCGAATCCTCCGCATCTGGTGCATGCGTTCATCGAAATCTCGCCTTTTGACCTGGTCAAATACGAAGTGGACAAAGTGACGGGCTATTTGCGAGTTGACCGCCCGCAACGCACTTCCTCACAGCCGCCCGCGCTGTACGGTTTCATTCCGCGCACATTCTGTGGAGCGCGTGTTGCTGAGCTGATGCCCAAAGCGCGGCGTGGCGACAACGACCCCCTTGACATCTGCGTGCTCAGCGAACGGCCGATTACAAAATCGGAAGTCATTGTCACGGTTCGCGTCATTGGTGGCCTGCCCATGCTGGATGGCGGCGAAGCCGACGACAAGATTATCGGCGTGCTTGCGCAGGACATGATCTGGTCGCATGTTGAAGACCTGGATGAGTTGCCTCAAGCCCTCGTCCAGCGATTGCGGCACTATTTCACGACTTACAAGATGATGCCGGGCGACACGACTCAACAGGTTTCCATTGACCACGTCTACGATCGTGCGCACGCGGAAAAAGTGATCCTTGCTGCGATTGCGGACTATGACGACGAATTCGGCGGCGCGTGATCTGACATGCAACTCGGCAAACTCGGACGAGAATCTCGTTTATCGACTCAGGCACCCTCGTACGCCGTCGGCGTCAAGCTGAACTTTAGATTTCGATAGTCCATGCAAAGTTCCAGTCCGAGGAGCATTCCGACCCCGAGTAGAGGGTATTCTCCTTCGTTTGCGATGACCTCAAGTTTTCTGACAAACCCAAACCACTCGATCGCGCACGTGTAAGTGCTTAACTCAATTTCTGATCCGTCTGCCAGAACTCCATCGACGCTTCCGGATCTTTGTAGATCAAACTCATCGACCAGGCGTTTGGGCAAAACGAGGTCTCCCGTGAACCCCGTGTCAACCCAGACCTTGACCAGGACTGAATCCGAAGTGCGTGTTTTCTGTAACAGCACCTCGAGAAGTGATCGTCCGCCGTTGTCAACGACGCCCTTCATTGTATATGCAATCCGAAATGTACAGTCGCCCGATGCCCGACGCGAAGAGCATGGGCCAAGCGCTCAGGATGTTTGGATCGCGATGCGCCAATAGCTTCACTGACGGTTTTGCCCAGAAAAAAATCGCCTGATTCCGGCTCAATCGCCACAAACTCGTCGTTG
>JAYSPO010000888.1:0-1561 GCA_043722015.1 Candidatus Kuenenia sp.
ATCACGTTGTCGGTGAGTTCGTCCCAGACGTAGGTTGTTTTAGCCATTGATTTACTCCTTATCGATTCGGCGATTGTTGCCGTTGTAGGTCATGGTGACCCGGCTGCCGTCCGGCATCCGGAACAGCGTTGGCTGGTTCTCGAAGTTCCACGTTGTGGTGGTGCGAGCTCCCGCAGGTTCCCGAACGATCTGCTGATTGCCGTTTGGATCAAACGTGTAGGTCGTTCTGCCAGCAGCCGCAGTTGAATTTTTGATCTGGTTCGCGTTGTCGTAAACCGTGGTTGTTCGTGTACCACTCGCGTTCAGTATGAGTCGGTTCCCAACAGTGTCATACGCAAACGTGTTTGCATACGCACTGGCTCCGCTGCGACGTTCGGCTGTCAGTTGATTGCTCTTGTCGTACACCCAAGTGACTCGCACGCCGCTACCCAAGGTAGCGCCAACCCGGTTGCCGACATTATCAGAGCGATAGTCGAACGAACTGATCGCCGAATTGTCAACTTTCTTGTCCTGAACTTTTGTCAGGTTGCTGGCCGCATCGTAGGTCCACGACGTGCGACTTCCGTCCGTTGCTTTTTGTTGTGTTCGTCGTCCCGCATCGTCATACGTTAATGATGTACGTTTCGCGTTACCGTTAATCTGCGATGTCAGCTGATTGGCGGCATCGTACGTTGATGTCGTTCGACCATTCGCTGAGTTCTTTGTCCGGCGATTCCCCACGGCGTCGAAGGTGTTCGTGATACGTTTGCTGTTCGGGAGCGCAGCAGAGGTCGTTTGTCCCACGGCATCATACACATTAGTGTACCGCCCGGTGCTGTCGGCCATCACGGTCCGATTGCCGACAGTGTCGAAACTGAAGCTCGCCCGGCTGCCGTCCGGGTATTTGCGACTCGTCAGCTGACCGACTGAACTATACGCAAAGCTCGTTCGGTTGCTTCGTGCGTCAATCCGCAGCGTCTGCTGTCCGGCTACGTCGTAGGCCGATATCGTGCGCCGGTTCAGCGGGTCGATGAGCTGCGTCTGAGCGCCTGTGCTGTCGTATGTAAAGCTGTGCCGGTTCCCGCGTGCATCCACTAAGGCCGAGGTTTGTCCGACCGCATCAAATACAGTCGTCGTGCGACCACCGTTGGCGTTGACTTCGACATAGCGTCTGCCGATCGCATCGTAGACGATACTGACGCGGTTGCCGTTAGCGTTGATGGTTGCCAGCGACTGACTGGCAATGTTATAGACCGTGGTGGCACGTTTGCCGAGCGGATTAATGCTCGCGACGATGCGGGCTGCTGTGTCGTACACAGTTGTGTTGCGGTTGCCCAGTGGATCTTTGCTGGCCACAGTCTGACCGACGCCGTTGAAGATCGTCGTCCAGCGTTTGCCCAGCGGATTGATGCTGGCGGCGGCTCGACCTTTGGTATCGTAAACCGTCGTCGAGCGGTTGCCCTTGGCATCGACAGAAGCCACGCCGCGACCGCCAGTGTCGTAAATGCTGGTGGAGCGACTTCCAAGAGCATTGATCGAAGCGACCGTCTGGCCGTCGGCGTTGTACGTCGTTGTCGAACGG
>JAYSPO010000889.1:0-1948 GCA_043722015.1 Candidatus Kuenenia sp.
CGGCGGCTAGCGCCTTGCCGCTCACGATTCTGGAGTCTTCTTCAATCGATACTTCAGGCTCTGGATGATTCGGTTCAGCACAGAGCCTCGCGGATTATCGTTGATCATGAAGGTCCATGTCGATGACGGTGCTTTGAGTCCTTCTTTTTCCAGATTGATTCCGTCTTTGGTGAAGGTGGCGGTGCGCATTGTTTCAACAGTTTTCTCTTCGACATCTGACAGGAAAGCATTAAATTCGAGATTCATTTCCTTGTTGAAGACGTCGTAGGCATTGAAACCACCAAAACTGACCAGGTGAATTCCTTCGCGGATTTCGGCGGCATGCGCCAGATGATCGCTCCAGCACCAGTCGAGATGAATCAGCGTGACCTGTCGTTCGGCTTCGACACTGATGTCTTCACCCCATTCAGCGACCAGTTTCTGCCGCAATTCAGGATCCCGCTTGCGTAACGCATTGGGTGGCTTCGAGCCGACAAGCAGAGCCTCCCGGTCCTGGCAGATGACGCGTCGCTGAATTTCGAGCAAATGTGAGTAGATTCGCAGGGTGCGGCGGATTTCGAAACTCTCACCCTCAATGACTCGCTGCACATGCGCAATCCGTTTCGCCGTTTCTTCATTGCGGATTGGCTGGTTGACATCGGCACCGGGTGGAGTGACCAATGAAGCGATTCCATAACGCGAAATCAGATTGTCTTCAAGGCTTACGAAGAAACGTGACTCCCCGGGATCGCCCTGTCGCCCTGCCCTGCCCCTCAGTTGATTGTCAATCCGGCGACTCTCATGGCGGTTGGTGCCAATCACATAAAGTCCACCCGGATTCACGACGCTTGGAGAAGATTTGTGCCTTGTGCCTCCAAGGCAGATGTCCGTACCGCGACCTGCCATGTTGGTTGAGATCGTGACGGCACCAAGCGCACCGGCTTCGGCGATGATCTCTGCTTCGAGATGATCATTGGCGGCATTCAGCACACGACAAGGAACAGCGACTTTCACAAGTTCGCGAGCAAGTACCTCGCTCTCTTCAACGCTCGCAGTGCCGATCAGGACCGGACGTCCGCTCAGATGCTGTGTCCTGATCTCCTGCACCAGGGCGGCGAGTTTCGCTTTCTTCGTGGCAAAGATCAGATCCGGATGGTCAACTCGAATGCACGGGACATTGGGAGGAACGATGACAACCTTCAGCCGGTAAAACTCGTCCAGCTCGTCGGTCGCTTCGCTGGCGGTTCCGGTCATCCCCGCCAGTCCGGCGTAGTTTTCTACAAAATGATGAAGCGTGATCGAATTCAGGACTCGGCCCTGCGGCTGAATCTTCACGCCTTCTTTCGCTTCCAGAGCCGCCTGCAGTCCGCCCGGCCACTTCCGATTCTCCGCGACTCGGCCAGTGAACTCGTCGATCAGTTCGATGGCATCATGGCGCACCAGATAGTCGATGTCTCTCGACAACAGGACTTCGGCCTGCAACGCAAGGTTGAATCGCGCCAACAGATGCATGTTGGCTTCGCTGTGCAGTTCAGTCACGCCGAGTTGGCGTTCCATCAGCCGGACTCCCGCGTCCGTGAGGCTGATGTTTCTGCCGCTCGACTTGATCTCAAAATGAATTCCCTGTTTCAGAGGTCGGATCAACTCGGCAATCTGATAAAGATCGGTTTCGTCCTTTTCTGCTTCGGTCGCAATCACCAGGGGAATTCGGGCTTCATCGATCAGGATCGAATCGGCCTCATCAACGAGTGCGAAATGAAATCCGCGCTGCACTCGAAGATCCGGTTTTCCACAAAGCTGATCGCGCAGAAAGTCAAAGCCCGCCTCTTTGGCCGTGACATAGGTGATATCGCAACCATAGGCTGCCTGCCGCTCTTCACGCGACATGCCCTGAACAACGTGTCCGACCGTGAGTCCCAGAAACCGATACAACGGCCCCATCCATTCGGCGTCGCGTTTTGCGAGGTAG
>JAYSPO010000890.1:0-5505 GCA_043722015.1 Candidatus Kuenenia sp.
ATTCCGACCCGGCTGTGGATCGAACTGCAGAAAAGTTCGCTGCTGCGCTGACCAACGCGCCTTGCTGCCTTGTCCGTCCCTTTCGGGGCAAAGAACGCGTACCAGTACCATGAAGGAGTCGCCAGAACTCGCCATATTTTCTGTGTTCGTTCCAATAATGCTGTGTCCCCTGTCGCCTCGCCCCTCCCGAGATTTCCCACGACGAAGCGCGCCGCGTGGTGACGCAGCTTTTGTCCAGCGCCTATGAAGCCTTTCGCTATCGAGGCGAAAACGAGGTCTACGATGCGCTGGCCGTCAGCACTTCAGGCGAAGTTCTCGAAGACCTCTATCTGCAGATTCAGGAAAGCCTCAGAATGGCCGAGCAGGGTGGCGCCGTCGCACGCGTGAAGCAGATCGACATCATCGAAGCAGAGAGACAAACTCCGCCGACAACACGCAGTCCACAGCATTCCGCTTTCGCTTTCACCTGCCTCTGCCGCTGGAATATCTCTGGCACCGTCGAGCACTGGGGTCACATCCATCAGCGCACCAACCAGTTCCAGGCCAGCCTTCTGGTCGAGCCCCTTCCCGTGCATCCGCATGCTGCCGCCTCAACCGTCCAGCATTGGAAGCTTACCCGAATCGACGTCACCGACAGCCAACGCCTGCACTTCGAAACTCGCTTGAGACCAATTGAGACACCCTGACACCTTTTCTTTTCTTACAGACAAACACGGAGGGCTGACGCCCTGCCGCTCGCCTTTCGGCTGCGGGATTCTCCCGCGTTCCTTATGATGCTCCTTTGAGCTTCCGATACCGGCGAATCAGATGGTTCGTCGAGCTGTCATGGGCGAGCGCGGGCTCCGTTTTGACTTCCAGTTCCGGCACGATTCGCTGAGCCAGTGCCTTCCCTAGTTCCACTCCCCACTGGTCGAAGCAGTTGATGTTCCAGAGGGCACCTTGCGAGAAGACCAGGTGTTCGTAGAGGGCGACGAGCTTGCCGAGGATTTCCGGCGTCAATCGCTGGGCCAGGATTGTGTTTGACGGGCGGTTTCCCTCGAAGACCCGATGAGGCACGAGCCCATCGGGTGTCCCCTCGGCTTTGACCTGTTCGGCAGTCTTGCCGAAGGCCAGCGCTTCGGACTGGGCAAAAACGTTGGCCATAAGAATGTCATGGTGCTGCCCACGCGGGTTGAGCGATTCTGCAAACGCAATGAAGTCACACGGAATCAGTCGAGTCCCCTGATGGATCAACTGGTAGAAGGAGTGCTGGCCGTTGGTTCCCGGCTCGCCCCAGTAGATCGGACTGGTGTCGCAGGCAACTCTGCTTCCATCCAGCGTCACCTGTTTGCCGTTGCTTTCCATGGTCAACTGCTGCAGGTAGGCCGGGAATCGCTTCAGATACTGATCGTACGGTAACACAGCGATTGTGTGAGCACCGAGGAAATTGTTATTCCACAGGGCAAGCAGCCCCATCAGCACCGGCAGGTTTTTTTCAAATGGAGCCGTGCGAAAATGTTCGTCCATCTGATGAAAACCGTCCAGCATGGCCCGAAAGTGAACCGGACCGATGGCCAGCATCGTGGACAGGCCGATCGCCGATTCCATCGAATACCGTCCTCCAACCCAATCCCAAAAACCAAACATATTGGCTGTGTCGATTCCGAACGCAGACACCTTTGCGGCATTGGTTGAGACCGCGACAAAATGGCGAGCCACGGCCTTCGGATCACCACCGAGGCCTTTCAGAGCCCAGTCCCGAGCACTCATGGCGTTCGTCATCGTCTCCTGAGTTGTGAAGGTCTTCGAAGCGACGATGAAGAGCGTTTCGGCAGGATCCAGGTCATGAGTCGCCTCAGCGAAGTCAGTGCCGTCAATGTTGGACACAAACCGGAACGTCATCGACCGATCGCTGTAGTGCCGGAGCGCCTCATAGGCCATCACGGGCCCGAGGTCAGAACCGCCAATGCCGATGTTCACGATGTTTCGAATGCGTTGACCGGTGTGGCCCTGCCATGCACCGCTCCGCACGCGGTCAGAGAAGTCCGCCATCTTGTCCAGCACCGCGTGAACCTGCGGAACAACGTTTTCGCCATCGATCATGATGGACGCCGTTCGCGGTGCGCGGAGGGCGACATGCAGCACAGCGCGGTCTTCTGTGATGTTGATTCTGTCACCTCGAAACATCGCGTCGATTCGCGAACGCAGGCCACATTGTTCGGCGAGTCGCACGAGGAGTCGGAGGGTTTCGTCCGTAATACGATTCTTTGAATAATCGAGGAAAACATCGCCCGTCTCGACGGTCAGTCGTTCGCCGCGTTTCGGATCATCTGTGAAAAGCTGCCGAAGATGCACATCCTGAATCTTCTGATGGTGGTCCTTGAGGTCCTGCCACGCCAGACTTGCTGTCAGTGATAAGCCTGTGTCGTTCATTCGTTCTCTCCGTTCACGTTTTACTCTGTAGTTCGACTGTCCCAGATTCGTCTTGACGACCCCATCCAGCTCGCCTGGATGGTGAAGCAGATGGAGAGGCACATTGCGTTAAGGGTTATCAGCATTTGTCAGGATTTTGCAACAGTGGCACTGACGGAAGCAATCACTTCCATCAGTTCATTCCAGGATTCTGCAAATGACTGCCGGATTCGCGCCTGATGAGCGTGCGACATCCGGATGGATTTCTTTTTTGACTCTACCGTTTTCTTTCTGACAGACAACCCGCATGGCATGGACTTTGAGGCAAATCGAAATCTGCCGTGGCCCGGGCTTCGCCCGCAACCGAAACGAGTAGGCAGATTTCGCTGAAATCTGCCGGCCCGACTTCGGCGAAGTCGGCCTACATGAATCAACCATTGGGCGCCAGCAGAGTGTTGACTTAATGGGGTCAGACCCCATCATGACGGCAATCGAAGCTAAAACCCAAACGTTTTTGACTTCGACTACCGTGAGTAGGGGGTCTGACCCCATTAAATCAACAGACCCCTAGCCCGCAAATAGAGAACGGTGGAGTCAGTTTTTTCAGAGTTGCCGCAACTCAGGAGGATTTTGTGTGCTTGCTCTGATCACTCAGGAATTGCGGTGCAGTGATTCCCATTGAGACATAGATGCTCATGAGGCCATCGACCGACATATCAGCCGGTTGGACGCATTCGACCGGCATGAAAACCAACGCTCCTCCGAAGGGCAGGGGTGCCGTGGGGATGATCACAACGTTGTAATCGCGACCGTTGACTTGAAATCGTTCCGACGTGGGCATCAAAGCCAGAACACCGGCGCCGCCTTCTTTCCCGAAGAAACACCACACCACACTCATCGCCTTGATTTCGGATTCGTTCTTGCGATCGAACATCGCGACCAGTTGTTTTGATGTTCCATAGATGCTGCCGACCAACGGCACCCGGCTTGCGACCGCGTCGAAAAGTCGTTGCAGAAATCGTTTGGCACCCATCTGGACGAACAGACCGAGGCCAAAAATTGCGACAAGTACTACGGCCCATCCGATCACATAGGCCGCCGTATCATTCGTGACAAACTTGAGCCCCAGTGATTGCAGGCCATTTCCAATAACCGTGCCGCGCCCAATCAAACGTTGCACAAATCCCGCGACCCAGACGACGATCCCGATTGTCAGGACTGCCGGCAGCACCGCCAGCAATCCTGCGAGAAAACAGCCCGCCAGCCGCTTGAGGACACCAGTCATCGCGTTTTTCATTTTTGCACATTCCTCAATGAGAAAGTAACTGACTATTAAACTGCTATACTTCACGCAGTGATGATTGAGCGAATTGGCGAGCGGCATGCGTCAGCTTGCCGGTACAAAAACGAGGTACCGGAGGGCTCACGCCGCTCCGCTCGCCGGACTCATTTCCGGTCGCGCGGAGTATATCGTCTGAAATTTGCGCAGGATATCAGGCCTGGAGTTCCATAAGTCGTTTGGAACCGGGATGTTGAGTTGCGATGATGGCGGTGATCGATTCGCGGCTGATTCCATTGTTCCTCTTGTGAATTTTGTGCCTCTTTGTGGCCAGCAAACCCTTGACTGGCAAACAACACCTGAACGAAGAGTGCTGGCCACAAAAACTCACAAGACTCACAAAAGTACGAACAGGGCAGAGGTCGGAACCACGCGACTTGTGACTCTCAACGGCCATGTCGTCAACTTGGGTTGCGGGCGAAGCCCGCGCTGGGCACATCTGAGTTCATTCGTGTCTTCGATTACATTGACTGAACGACTCATTCTTATTGTGGACGTTATTGATCGTCGAATTTTTATGCGACATGACACTTGACGATGCTTATTGGCCGGAAAACAATTAACCCAGATTGCCGTTGTTTAAAATTTCAGCGTTTTTACCCCAGTTTATGTGGGTTCAAGGTTTCGAAAACGGTAAGGCAGGCTGTTTTTGTCATTTTTTTCTTTTTTACAAAAGCCGTGTTATGAACCACTATTCGCCTGCGGTCTGACGTAAAGAACTGAACGTTGTGAACGTTTAGAGAATTTAAACCCCTTGAATAGAGTGAGATCTGAAATGAAGAAGTTGACGACCGTATTGGCGACAGGTTTGCTGGCCCTTGCTGCAACTGCAGAAGCTGGTTCAAAGTGCAACGGGACTGCGACGACCAATCGGTCAGTACGCGGAACACATGTGTTGACAACAGTTGTCGCACATCCTGCGGGCAAAGACATTGTGGACACAGCCGTCGCGGCTGGTTCGTTTAAGACCCTTGTCGCAGCCGTGAAGGCCGCTGGTCTGGTTGAGACGTTGAAAGGCGAAGGTCCTTTCACGGTGTTCGCTCCTACCGATGAAGCATTTGCGAAGCTGCCGAAGGGGACCGTGGAGTCACTGTTGAAGCCAGAAAACAAGGCAAAGCTTCAGGCGATCCTGACCTATCACGTAGTGCCAGGTAAAGTGATGGCGGCTGACGTTGTCAAGATCACGGGAGCTGTTTCAGTTCAGGGTCAGCAGATTGACGTCGTCGTGAAGGACGGTAAAGTTAAGGTTGACGGCGCCAACGTCGTGAAGACGGACATTGCGTGCTCGAACGGCGTGATCCACGTGATCGATAGTGTAATCCTGCCAAGTGACAAGGACATCGTGGACACGGCTGTAGCGGCCGGTTCTTTCAAGACACTTGCCGCAGCATTGACGGCCGCTGGTCTCGTTGAAACTCTGAAAGGCGAAGGACCATTCACAGTGTTTGCACCGACTGATGAAGCGTTTGCGAAGTTGCCAGCAGGAACCGTTGAGAGCCTGTTGCTGCCAGAGAATAAGGAAAAGCTGATTGCTGTTCTGACCTACCACGTCGTCTCAGGCAAGGTTCTGGCCAGTGACGTTGTGAAGCTGAAGTCAGCCAAGACGGTCAACGGCAAAGAAGCCATGATCAAGGTCAGTGACAAAGGCGTGATGGTCGATGCAGCCAAGGTGGTCTCGACCGACATCGAAGCATCCAATGGAGTGATCCACGTCATCGACAGCGTGATCCTGCCGAAGTGATGACCTGCATCGCCCGGCGGCTGCCCTGGGGCCG
>JAYSPO010000891.1:0-3488 GCA_043722015.1 Candidatus Kuenenia sp.
CTCGATCATGTGTCCTTCTCTGACGACATTCCGGTACCAATCGGTGATTCAGACCTTGTGGTGAGGTTTCGGGAGGCATGGCGGAGCGGTGTTCCGGACATCCGGGATTTTCTTGCTGAGTCCGAAGATGCGGACGGAGACTCTGTCCGACTTGCCTACTTGACCGAATTCATTGTATGCGATCTGTACGCTCGCTGGTGTCAGGCAAAACCATGGCTATCGACTTTGGAAGTGGACGCATTGAGTCAAGCGGCTCCGAATCGATTTCGGTTGCAGGACTACGTCGCGCAATTTCCTGAGCTGGGGACATTTGCCGATCTTCCCATACGACTCATCGCAGCAGAGTTCCGTGTGAGACTTACCGCCGGGGATGCGCCGCAACTCAATGAGTACACAACGACCTTCGATGCGGCCCGAATTCCAGAAATCACAGATGCCATCCTGAACGTGCTGAATGAGAAGACGCCGCCGCGTCCGGTACTTTGCCAGGGTCTGCAGGCGGTACTCGGCCGATCACTCCAGTTTTTCTTCTTCAGCAGTGTCATTGGAGCGCAGCTTCGAAGAGTTTTGGATCCCCGTGATGCAGTGCCTGCGGTCTTTATGTTTGTCGTTTCCGGGATTGCGGCACTCATCGTGGCCTTGATCACCCTGGGAAAATTTCACCCACACGAAGTGCGACGCGTCCTTGGGTGGAGAAAACCGTCTCTATTGCACGGGTTGATCAGTCTTGCTCTTGCAATTCCTCTGTATCTGCTGGCAAGCAGTACCGCAGCAATCACGCTCACGGGATGGGACGGCGGATCGGTGCTTGCGATCGACTGGTCGCCGTACTACATGGCGTATGCCGAACTCGCTCGGGAACCGATGTGGGTGTTGATTCTGGTGGGATGCCTGCTGCCTGCTGTGGCTGAGGAATTTTTTTTCCGAGCGTTCATGGGGCGAGGGCTGATTCAAGCCTATGGCACGGTTAGCGGCGTGCTGCTCACATCATTGATTTTTGGTCTCTTTCATGTTCGTCCAGGCCACGTGGTGTTTGCCTTCTTTTTCGGAATCGCGCTGCATTGTGTGTATCTAACGACCAAATCCATTTTCACCCCCATGATCCTGCATGCTGTCAATAATCTGTTTGCCTTCACAGAACTCCGCTGGATTCAATCGGAGTTCTTTAATCCGACACAGGAAGACTCAGACTATATTCCTTTCGGCCTGCTGATGGTCAGCATCGTTACGGCTGTTCTGCTGGCACAACTTCTCTGGAAGACTCGGTCTCGCTGGGTCGTGGCAGGAGACCGAACGTGGACGCCAGGCTTTGTTTCGGCAGAAATGCCTCCGGCTCTCATTCCGGCTGAGATGGTCGGCCTGAAAGCTAAGCCGTCTCTGAAGATTTTTGCCACGGTGTCGTGCTTTGCACTCCTCGCCGGCATTGCCATGACGGTCAACAGCTGGATCGGGCTGACATACGCCAACGCGGCGCTCAACGAAATCGATGCCGGTCACGTCGCTCTCGCAGATCAAAATTCAAAGCAAGCGATTGCACGGGCGCCGCATTTGGCGTGGATTCACTCGGTCCGAGCGTTTGTCCTGATGGAAATGCTTGATTTTTCGTCGGGGAAAGTAAGTTGTGCCTCTGCCATGAAACTCGATCCGCAAATCGGACTCACATATCGCGTTCTGGGCTGGATCACATATCAGGAACATCAGAATCAAGCGGCTGTTGACCACTGCAGCAAGGCGATTCGCCTCAATGATAACGATGCGTTCGCTTATGCCGTTCGAGGTGCCGCAGAATTCGCTCTGCAAGATTATGACAGCGCGATACTCGACACAACGGAAGCAATTGTTCGTGACCCAACCGCCGCGCTGGCATTCTCAGTTCGCGGTGCGGCGCGCACGGAACTTGGCCAGCTGGAGCCCGCGAAGAATGATTTGTCGCATGCCATTGAACTGGATCCAGCAATGGCATTCTCATGGAGTTACCGAGCCCGAGTTCGCTATGAACTGAAGGATTTCGCGGGAGCGATTGGCGAAGCCCGAAAAGCACTGGAGCTCGACTCAAATGTCGGACATTCACACTATTTTCTGGGTCTGGCGCTGCAGGAGACACAGCAATACGACGCCGCGATCGAGAGTTTCTCCCGATACCTCGAGATCAGCGAATCTGATGACGGCGTCCGAAAGCAACGTGCAGACTTGCAGATTCTGCAGGGGAGGGCATCTGAGGCGATGGCAGACCTTGATTTGCTGATCGCACGCTATCCGGAAGACGACCAACTTTACTGACTTCGAAGTCAAGCCTGGGAGATTATTGGCGACGTCGGAAAGTCCCGTCTTGATCAGCAGGTCGTTGAGAGGCTCCAGGCGGAACAGTAGATTCAGCAGGCATGGACGCTGATTGATGGCGGACGATATCAGGATGCTGTCACTCTCGTCAGTGATGCTCTCATGCAATTTCCTCCTTCGGCAGCAATGTACGGTGCACGTGCCGCCGCGAAATCGCATCTTGGACAGCATGACGAAGCCATCGCCGACTACTCTTTGGCGTTGGAGTTGGATCCCGGGAATACCGCAGCGTTTGTAGCTCGGGGAAATCTGCATTATCAGAGGCAGGATTATCCAAAAGCGATCGCGGATTTCACGAAAGCCATCGAATTGAATCCCAGCCTGATTGACGCCTATATCTGCCGTGGAGGCGTTTTCGAGGCGAACGGACAGCAATCCCTGGCGGAAGCCGACTTTGAAATGGCGAACGAACTGCAACGCCTGCAGCGACAGAATCAGTGAATCACATTGGGACCGCCCCCCGGAAAATTCTGGAAATGCAGTCGCTGGATCATGAGTTCGCAAAAGATCGTATCGGAGCCCAAAAAGCAATTTTGGGATTTTCTGGAACGGCGCGGTCGATTCGCCGACGTTTGTCGCCTGTAAAAAAGAGGGGCTTGAACAGGCGCAGGTAACAGATAGTCCAAATGGCGAATTGATGGTGACAAGGGATAAGCAAACCGGGAAGTCGGTACTCGTGAAAACTCGTGGGGGGGAATTGAGATGGCATGGCTTCCAAATTGGTTCACTCGCGATGAACGTGAGCGACAACTGGATACAATAATCGCGGGCTATTACCGGGCTGTCGAAGCAGGAGATTGTGTCGATCAAAAAGACTTCATTGCGCAGCATCCGGAAGTTCAGCAGAAACTGAGTGAGTTCTTTCCGGGTAAACCGTTCACGACATTTCGAGAATGACAGTTTAAACCACCGATGGACACGGATGAACCCAGCGCGGCCCCTCAGGCCGCAACCAAAGATATTTTTTACCACGGAGAGCACGGAGAACATGGCGCGGGCTTCGCCCGCAACCCAGGTTGACGAGATGTCAGTCGCAACGAGCGTGGTTCCGTTCTGCTCATATTTTTTGTGAGTCTTGTGAGTTTTTGTGGCCAGCAATATTCGTTCAGGCGTCTGTTTGCGATTCAGGGTGTTGCTGGCCACAAAGA
>JAYSPO010000892.1:0-9918 GCA_043722015.1 Candidatus Kuenenia sp.
CAACGACGCATGTGCCACACCGGTGAGTCGCCGAGCCGTCTCCAGATACGCGGGAACCGTGCTGTTGTCCCAGTTGGCAAAGTCCGCGATGAAATCCAACAATGCTCCGCGTAAGGATAAAGGCTGAAGGATGAAGGATGATTCAGAAACAGGCTGTCCACTTTCATCCTTCATCCTTCTGCCCTCCTCCTTCACCATGGCTTCCCACCGACCACGAGATTCCTCGGACAAACTCTCCTTCAGCTTCCGACTTTCTTCACTAATCCTTGGCGAGTTCACTCGCCCAGCGAAATCGTTGAGAATCACGACAGCGGCTTCACGAAAGGTCTTCGGACACAACTCATCCGCCGGATCCGGCCACAGCGACGCACAAATCACCGCCCGACATGCCGCCAGTGGTCGTCTCGCCCACCAAATATGCAGCGTCGAAATATGCCCATGCCGAATCGACTTCTCGCGCCGAGCGTGAGCAGAGATTCGAGCAATGGGAAGATCGACTTCGATGAGACGTTTCGGGTACTGTTGAGTCACGAGTTACGACTTTCTGCGTCGTTTTGAAGGTTCAGTCATGCGTCACAATGGTTGCAAAAATTGCGTCATCAATTGCTCCCTGGGTTGCACCAGTCGCGTTAAGAGCATCCAGTCGACGAGTCCAGCTCAATACGCTTCTTTGAAACAGACTTGCCAAATCAGTGACATGCGGATGGCCATGCAATTCATCCAGAGCGAGGATAAGCGTTTGCTTCAGGTAGTACTCAAGGTTGGCAGAGAACAACGCAAGGCGAAATCGAACAGGCGAGCCGTGTACGATACAGCAACGTATTCGATAGAGCCGGTCGAGATGCCAATGAAGTCGTTTGCGATGCGACTCGAGCAACGACGCGGCTTTTTTCGGATCAGTAAGCCATATCGAAATGTCTTGTCCTCGGCTTCGGACCAACGGACGAAGCGACAGCTGTGCCCAGAGTACTGAAGCCTGTTTCTCATCCCGCAGCAGTTTCACAATTCCAGGTACGGAAAGTTCTGCCAGCGAAGTACAGCCTGTGATAACTGAAAGTTCCTGGCTCCATTCAATTCGCAGATACTTCAGAGTAATCAGGAAATCTCTCAGTAGCCGAAACATGTAACCGATCAGCATTGAATGGCTGACGTTGCGTGAAACAGACCTCCCGATCTTATCGCCTCCGACGTTGCAAAGTGCCTCCAGTCCCATCCACCAGTTCAAGAATTTGTCTGTGTAGGCATGGCTATCGCGTCCGAATCGATATCGCCGAAAAGCGGTCTCGATTCGGTTTCGCGATTCTGGTTCCAGTGTACTGGGTGCCAACGCTGCGGCCAGCTTTTGTGAAAACGCCGTGAAGTCCTGCTCGGTTAACGATTCAACAGGATTCGGCACCGGATTTGTCACAAAGGTAAGTGTCGTTTTTCCATCACCGATTCGCTTGATGTAGGTTCGGTCATCGACTTGAAGCAAACGATGTTCGTATTCGAATCGAAGGACGTCCATGAACGGTTCGAATTCATCACGCGCAACGATCGCTGCCGATGCAAATTCAACGGCTCGGAATACTCCTTTTGCAAACGCACTTTGAGCATCTGGTGCAGCGAATCGCCGCTCTGCATCACTTTGTGGAGTCGTTCCGCTCTGAGATGAAATGTTGAACGGGCCGAAACGCGAAATACTGTTCAGTCGGGTTCCGCCGTTAATACGCAGCGTTACCTCGAATTCTTCAATGGGCCGCTTCAACTGCCGAATCATGAATTCAAGATTATTTTGAAATGATCGGTCGGATTGCTTAATGAAATGTTGGTGCCAACTGAACAGTGCTTCCATCGTCCAACCGCGAGAGACAAGGTCACTGAGGATTGATTTCGTCAGTCTTTCGATTTCATCGTTGCTGCCTTTCTGTTGAATCACGGCTGACAGACGATTGCACAACGTCGGAAAGTATCGCGACTCAAGTGATGCCGACAAATCCGTAATGGCGAAAGCCAGATCCCTCCGCTGGGTTTCGTTCTCAACGGACTCCTTGTTCTTCTTTTGGGAACTACCGGGCAAAACGGTCGGTGTTTCGAGCAACGTTTCGACTGCACGAAATCCATTGCAAAAAACGGAACTCACAACCGGGTCGGTCTTCAAAAGATCGCTAGCCTCCTGACAAATGCCCTGGAACTCCAAATCGTCAAGGCGACCGATTCTCAATTCATCACATAGTTCGTGGATCACCGTTCTCGCGTTCATGCATTTCACACGATGGGAATCCAGCGAGTGATTGTGCGTAAGGCCATACCAGCAGTCGAGAAACATCATTTCGTGTTCTGCGAACGCTCTGCCGTTGATTTCTGCTGCTGGAATGAACCTCATTTGAATCCACTTGATTTGTGCTGCGTTTTGACCGATACTGAGGGGAAGACCGTGAGAGAATGGGGGTAAAGGGGCCTCGGGAGAAACCGCAAGGTTCGCCGAACCAAACACCCCCTTATTATATTTGTTGCCGAATGGATTCAGGCCCGATCTGGTAGTGTTCTACTGCCATTACGGGCTTCCATCCCAAAGTTGCCGGATCTTGGACAGTGTTCAACTGCGGCGTTCCGCCGCAATTGAACACAACGTAAAGCCAATAGTCTCCCTTGATCCGCTGAGCCGTGAAGTACTCATTTGAGCTGAGAGCGACAGAACCAACTCCGGCCCTGCCCTTCACTTCGATAAACCGCACTTCGACAAACGATTTTGGATCTTCCGGGTGCGGACGTCGCGAGATCAGGTCAAAGCCGCGATTCTCTGACTCCACGCTTTCTACCACCCAACCCCGGTCTTCTTCGTGTTGAATGGCGACTTGAACGGCAATGTGTTCAATCTCGTCATCGCGGACCATTGCGGCCAGTTGCGGTGTGGCTCGACCGGGATGTGGTACAACCCAGGCTCGACCGAGATGGCTGATGTCTGAAATTGCACAATGCCGTTCGAGAGACAACTCCGTGCGACGAGAATCCAGCCGGTTAGTGAGCTTGTCGAGATGCTCTTCGGCCTGGGAGATAATTCCATCCAGCCCCTGAACGGTCTGGCCTTCAATCTGCCGACTTAGAAACTCACCCAATTGATTCTGTTGCCGGTCAATTAGCGAGTTCAGGCTGATTTCCACGTGCTTCGAGACTCTGGCAACTTCCTGTTCGCGTGCAGCGGATTCCTTTTGGCACCAGGGATCCAGTGCTTTTTCGTAGAGATACATTTCTGCGGATAGACGATCCGGAACACTGAGAGCCGGTGCCGCCGTGGCGGGCGGTGCTGGCATGATGTCGTGCAGAATTGTGGGCTCATGAATTTGCATGTCGCCCGAGATTGAAGTCTCTACCACAAACAAGCGGCGATGCAGAGCCTGATTGCGCCCGTCCTTGATTGATGCTGCGAATACGTCAAGCAACGCCGGCTGACTGCGATGCAGGTCATAAAAGACGGCTCCACGGCGAAGCGCATCTTCGGTACGACTCAGCACATCGGTGCGAACGGATTCAAACAGCGGATGTCCGGGGGTGACCCATTCGAGCGTGGCATCGTTCTTCAGCAACTGCTTGTCGAACACGATTCGCCCATACTCGCGACCGAGCCGTCCATAGCGTGCCTCCTGTAAGTCGCCAATCTGCAGCAGGTGCCGGGGAATTTTTCCAACGCGATAGATTGAACATGATGAGCCTGCTTGTTGAAAAAGGTGTCTGGAACTCTCCGGCATCAGGTTCTTGCTCAGTGTTGCTGATGCCTCCAAAGTTCCAGACACCTTTTTCAACGTTAAACCTGTTTCCGGTGCGGCGGCCGTAAAGAACTGTTCAATGACTTCCGGGACCAGTCGCCGCTCTTTGGCTTCAGCAGATTTTCCGACGATGGCGGAAAGGTTGAGTTGCTTCTTCGCGAGTCCTTCGAGTGTTGATTCTGTGATCTGCCGAAATTTTTCGTGGCTGACGTCGCGAACAATGCGGTCCTGAATCTGATGTTCATCCGTCTGCCGGGCGTACATCTCTCGAAACAGCTTTTCCAGCAAGTTTGAGGGGAAGATTTCTCCGACGACGTCAAAGACTTGATCGCTGCCAAGGTCTTCGCGGATTTCTTTCAGCCGTTCAATCAGAGTCTGGAGTACCCGGCCTTCGCGTGTGTTCTGCGCGACAAAGTTGAAGACGAGACAATCCTTCTCCTGACCGTAGCGATGGATACGGCCAACCCGCTGTTCAAGCCGGACCGGGTTCCAGGGAATGTCAAAGTTGACCATCAGCCAGCAGAACTGCAGGTTGATGCCTTCGCCAGCCGCTTCCGTGGCAACAAGCACCTGAGCGGATTCGCGGAATTCACGTTCTGCATAGATACGAGTGCCGGGAGTATCGCGATCTCCGATCTTCATTCCGCCGTGAATTTGCGTGAGAGTCAGCCCCCATTCTCGCAGTTTCCCAAGCGGTCGTTCATCACGGCCGTCGGCTGCCAGATAGTCGAGCGTGTCTTTGTGCTCAGTGAAGATCAGCAGCTTCATCTTGGGGTTGTCGAAGATGCCCTCTTCTTTCAGGATCGCTCGCAGCTTCTGCAGCTTGGTCTGGATATCACGGATTTCCAACTGCCGCGCATGATCTACGAGAACCGAGAGTCTGCCGATTTCTTCTTTGAGCGTTGCCGGATCAGCGGTCAGGACCTCGTCTTCGAGTTTTTCGATCAGGCGGGTCTGTTCATCTTCGGTAAGTTCATCGAAGTCGTCCGGCAGTTTGCGTTCAATCTGTTCCTGCCGGTAGGCCTCAGGATCGTCCAGGATTTTCTGACGTCGGATCCGCATGCGTTCGAGGCTTCTGCGGACAGCATACACAGTCGAGGCCATGCGACGTTGCAACATTGCCATCGTGAAGCCGACGGCACGGGCACGAGCCGTTTCCTGACTGGCGGCGACCATGGATTGATCTTCAACGTATCGAGTCAGTTCGTCGTAGAATTCCAGCTCTTCACCGTCCAGATCAAACGCCGCAGTGCGGACATCGCGTTTGGTGAACAACTTGTGAACTTCGCCGGTCTCCGGATCCGGAAACGAGACGAGGGCTTCCTTGGTTCGCCGCAGGTAAAACGGAGCCTCATGTTCGCGTATTGCCTTCTGCAAACTTTCGATGCTTCCGTAGACGTCTGGATCCAGCAGAGCGAGGAACCTGCGAAAGTGTTCAGGGTCGCCTTTGTGCGGAGTCGCAGTCATCAGCAGAAAGTGGTCTGTCATTTTGGAGAGCGACTCGCCAAGGCGATAGGCGTACGTCTTCCGGTCATCGGCCGGAGCGCTCATCTTGTGGGCTTCATCGACAACGATCAGATCCCAGCGAGAACGCAGCAGGCTTTCGCGAGCGTCTTCAACAATGGAAACCCACGAGACCGACGTGATGACCTGATCCCGTTCCTGCCACGGGTTCTGCCCATAGTTGGCGCGTAAGACGTCACCGCGAATGACATCGAACTTCTCACGGAACTTTTCCGAGAGTTCTCGTTGCCACTGAAACGTCAGATTGGCTGGCGTGACGATGAGGACCCGGCGAACGAGGCCGCGAGCTTTGAGTTCCTTCAGCAGAAGTCCGGCCATTACGGTCTTACCGGCACCGGGATCATCGGCGAGCAGAAAACGGATGCGTGGCAGTTTCAGAAAATAGCCGTAGACTGCTTCGAGCTGATGGGGCAGCGGATCAACGCGGGCGATGGACAGCGAGAAAAACGGATCATATTCGTACGCCAACCCAAGCCTCTGTGCCTCAATGCCAAGACGAAAAAGTCTTGCGTCACCGTCAAAGGGTTCTGAATCAGCGGAGATTGTCAGCTGGGCAACCTGCGTGGCGTTGAGCACCGGATCGTAGGTGAGCCCCGTTTTCAGGCCACGGCCAATGATCTTGAGCGAAGTGCCAAACGGAGTGACCGCCAGAACTTCGACGGCTTCTGGCAGCGTCGGTCCGCGAATGATGCTTCCAGGTTGAATGGATTGAATTGTCACGCGGGCTTCGGGACGGATTGCAAAAATCGTATTGATGGTTGCTCACGGAAGATTTCTTTCGCGAAACTCCATGATACTCCTAAAGCATCACCTTAAGTAGTAAGCTGGACCGGAAGCTGCGTGAAAGGAAAAGTTCGCAGTGGTCTGTCTTGCGATGAAAGCCTAAACCAGTCAAACATCCAGAATTGCAAAAATTGAGTTTTGCCTGGTGCCAGCCGCAACTGCGAATCTGTTCCAGCCGATTGAGCCAGAACCCGAATTAATTGCGATTGGGTGTATTGTTGGCGGTATTTAACGCACAAAGGGTTCCCGATTTTTTCGGAAACCCTTTGTTTTATCGAATGGGCAGAGGGGGAATTGAACCCCCGACACCAGGATTTTCAGTCCTGTGCTCTACCAACTGAGCTATCTGCCCGAAAAAGTGTTTTGCCATGGAATCCACCGCGAAATACTTCCACCCGCAGTTCCGATTTTTGTCAAATCGACCTGCGAGGGGCGGATGTTAGGGATTCATTTGCGGCATTACAAGACTTCGCACGCCGGTTGAGCAACTTCGGGACACAGGATATTCGATATCGGTTCAATCGTGCAGCAATTCCGCTGGAGACTGCGTTAATGGCTCTTTTCCGGAAACACCGGACGAATCCGCGGGAAATGTGGGACACGAGGAATCATGCTCGCCGCCCGAATGCCTTTGGAAGGGGATTCTTTAGCAGGAATTGCGGGAGCTACCGGGGTCTTCACTTCTGTGGATGTCTCTTTTTGAACCGGACTGGAAGGACCGTTCTTTTCATTCCGCCGTTTCTCAACGGCCTCAATCACGGCTCCCAGCGGTCCGGCCAGCAATGCGGGCAGCAGGATGACATCACCCCAAAGTGCGGCGAAGATCATCGCGGCCATGATCCAGCCAAAGCGACTGATCAACAGGAGCTCCACGGGATACAGGGCCAGCATCCCGAATCCGATCGCGGCGCTGGTCTGCCAAAGCGCCGGAGCACAATGTTCCAGTGATTTCGCGACAGCCTCTTGTCGCGGCATTCCCTGGCGTAACAATTCGCGGAACCAGGTGATCAGATGCAGTGTTCCATCGACAGCAAGTCCCAACGCGACAGATGCCGTAATCATCGTGCCGATATCAACTCGAATTCCCGTCCATCCCAGCAGACCAAAAACCATGGCGACTGGCATCACGTTCGGAAGCATGGCATAAAACGCCGCCGAAATACTCCGCAGCATCCCGGCCATCACCGCGCAAATCAGGAGCAGAGCCATTCCAAAACTACTGATCAGACTTTCCAGCAATGCGTTCTGAGTCCGCAAGAAAATAGGCACCAGTCCGGTGACGCGATGCACGGGTTTGCCCGCTCCAAACGTGGCCAGCTGTCTGTCGGCGATCTCGCCCAGTTCCTTGGTCAGAATTGCGTAATCACAGTCAGACAGGATACTGGACTGACAGGTGATTCGCCAGACTTCGTCGCCCGACGCATTCAGCGCCTCATCGCCTGTTTTCTTCCAGTCGGTCGATGACTGGGGCAGAGCAATGAACGACGCCAGACCTTCTCCCGCTTTGCCACCCTTTTGCAGTCGTTCGTGAATTTTCTTTCCGATCAGATTCTCGCGCAGCTGAGCCTTACGACGAGCACTGACATTCTCGGTGGCATCGTCCGGTTTCTGCAAATTGATAAACGATGCCAGCGACAGCGTGCCGCTCACTTCGGGGTGCTCCTTCAGAGCCCGCTGAATCTCCCGAATGGTCCGCGCTCGATCCAGGAATGGGACTTTCTCCTGCATTTCCTGGCTGAACCGCACAATCGTATCGACTGACACAATGCCCGACAGGTTTTCTTCGAGGAACCGATAATCCTGCATGACCTGCGATTCATCAGGGAAATAGCGAATGACTTTCGTCTCGGTGCGAAAATAGAACATGCCCCACAAACAAATTGCCGTCAGGGCCAGATTGAACACACAGTTCTTGCCGCGATGCAGGGACAGAAATTGCCCCAGACGATACCACCTCTGGTTGTTGAGATGTTCAGGACGCGGCGGCTGTTGAGGCCAATACAACATCAGAGACGGCAGTATATACAGCACGCACAGAAACGAAATGATGCAGCCGATGGACGAGTAGATGCCAAAGTCACGCACGGGGATGAGTGAACTTACTGCCAGTGAAGCGAGTCCGATCGCCGTCGTTGCGCTTGCCAGGAAACAAGGCCACCACGCCATGCGTGCTGCGTGCACAACTGACTTCGTGGCATCGTCGATCCTGGAGTTTTTCCAGTAGTTGCAGATGTGAATCGCGCCGGAGGTTGTAATCACCATCAGGAGTGTCGGCATCACCACGATGACCATGTTCATTGAGCCGCCCGTCGCAGGGACCAAAGCCACTGCAGCAAACGAACACAAAATGGAAACGGATTGGACCAGAATCGCCAGCCGCAAACTTCGCAGCATGAAGTACGTCAGGAACAGACTGATCGCAATCGACAGCAGAATTGGTGAGCGATGGTAAATGTTCCATGCCGGAGCCGCCTGGTTCCACGCGGCCTCCGTCACCGCTCCGTTTAGTGATGTTGCGACTACCGGACGACCGCCAAGATGCAGTTGTGACGCAGGAATTCCTTCTGCCAGGGCAGCTGAGCGAATCAGGGCGATGGTCGCCGTCTGGTCAGCTTCTCCCATTTCACTGAAACTCACTGACAGCGCAGCCATTGAGCCCCGTACAAACCAGGTTCGTTCAATACAGGCTTCTTCCGGATTGTCCGGAACCTTCATGGCTGCCAGTGCCTGCAGGAATCGATTTGTCACATCATGGTCGATGTGCATTCGAGGCCAGTCGAGCTGAACGTCGGCCGGAGTCTGATTGTTGACATAATCGCGCGAAGCTTCATACACCTGCCATCCTGGTTCATCGTCAAGATGAAGATGCTTATCGGTAGGCAGCGGAAGCGTTCGCTCGACAAATTTCACGTCCAGACCGAATTGCGATTTTGCAAATTCGGCGATTTCCCGACCGATTCGCAGCGTGTTCGTGCGTTCCTGAGCAGCCTCTGTCAACTTCAGACACAGGGGACCCTGACCGACAAGCAACCCTTGAATGCTTTCCAACGCTTCGTCATACGGAATTCCCTCACCTATCATGCGTTTGAGCACGTCTTCGGGAATGGTCACGTCATCGATCAGCTGCGAACCACCTTCTCGCGTACCGTCCTTTTCGATGCCTTGCAGCCGTTGTGAGACAGCCATGAGTCGCGGGTCGGTGACGGAACAGTCGTCCCAGGATACGAGAACTCCATCCTGACTGGGAAACAGATCCTGACACCAGTGCAGGATTTTTGCCTGAGGGTCTTGTTCCGGCAGCCAGCCCGCGACATCGTTATCCAGCTGAATTGACTTCAGCGACCATCCCATCACGGGAATGAGGAATGCGATCCCGGTGAAAAGCCATAGAGACAGACCATGTCCCCATCGGTCTCGGCGTTCTAAAAACGACTTCATGTCGTTCGCCCGATCATTCTGAATTTACTGCGGATAAACTGATGGGACTGATCGATTCGCGCGGAACGCGGCGAAGGACGTAGTCTGCATAAATCATCGACCGACAACTGGAAAAGGTACAATGGCAGATACCGTTTCTACAACCTTCAGTGAATACGTCCCCCCGTAATGCACTGCAGAAATGGGTTGTTTTCATTGCATAGGCACGGTTGTCCTGGCCATTTACGACGATTTTTCGTGCGTGATACCGCGCGCGGACGCGGCGGGCACGGCGCGGGCTTCGACCGCAACCAAGGTGACGAGATGTCAGTCGCAACGAGCGTGGTTGCGTTCTGCTCATATTTTTTGTGAGTCTTGTGAGTTTTTGTGGCCAGCAATATTCGTTCAGGCGTCTGTTTGCGATTCAGGGTGTTGCTGGCCACAAAGA
>JAYSPO010000893.1:0-3858 GCA_043722015.1 Candidatus Kuenenia sp.
ATGAACAGCTTCATGGGAAAACTCAACTTCTGAGGCAAATAACTGCTATGACTTGAATCAGCAATTGACGGAACCCCGTCAAAATCTGCTGAACACCGATCCTCGATTTCCACGGGATATCCGCACCTTCCCCGCGTAAGTTCCCCTGTTTTACCGTCGCACCAGCCCCGTTGTCAAATAGTCGCGTCCCAGAATTATGCGGCTCTCACGTTTCAGCCCGCATAATCGGCCCTGGAGCAGGCTGGAACTGGCCGTCAGTATTCACTGTGGTGTCCATGGCTTTCGCTTTCCCAAGTTCCCGACAAGCGGCGCTCAGGTCGGAACAAATCTGAAGACGGCGTGTGACCGCTTCCCGCGACAAGTCCGTTGAGACACCACGGCTGATCTTCTTCGCGTCAACCGACAATGGACATTACAACTCCTGCTGCAGGTTCATGCCAACACAGCCTTCATGGGTATATTCCTGGAACGCCCAGCCTTGAAGAATCGCACTCGACTCGGAGAGTCAAGCTACAGTAATCGTGACATCAAATCCCAGCCGTGAGGCAGCTTGATCGAAGACGCTGCTGCAGACAATTCGTTGTAGGATTTCGCTCCGTCAGCGACGACTCCGGTGCCGCACATCGCGAATGGGCAGTAACCGTGGCTGTGAGTTCTGGTGCGAAGAAATGTCGGATGATCAGGACAAATCAGCAGGCGATAATCTCCCTGTTGTTTCAGCCACTTGTGAAGAGGCCCCACGATGTGCCGATCGATATTTTCGACAGCGCGGACTTTCTCATCAACATGACCTTCGTGCGAAGCCTCATCGGTGGCTTCAACATGCACGACCACGAAATCGACATCCGGACGGGACAGCGTTGCGATTGCGGCACGGCCCTTGGCGGCGTAGTCGGTGTCCAGATAACCCGTTGCTCCGGGAACCTCCACAACTTCCCAGCCGAGTAATCGACCGATTCCGCGCAGCAGATCGACAGCCGTGATCACGGCTCCACGAACTTTGTAACGATCCAGAAACGGAATGAACGCGGGACGCTGGCCAAGTCCCCACAGCCAGATCTGCGTCGCTGCCAGTTCGCCGCTGGCAATGCGCTGCCGGTTGCAGCTGGCACTGGCAAACAGGTCACGGCTGCGGTTCATCAGCTGCAGCAACTGATCTGACCCAGGTCCTGAGGGAAGATGGCCGGCAATCGGCTGATCGGTAATATCGTGTGGCGGCGTGCTGTCGGTTTGCTTTGTAAAAGGAGCGATCGTTCCACGACTGCGATACAGCAGCAGATTTCGATAACTCACGCCCGCGTGAAATTTCCAGTGACTGTCTCCGCACTGATCGCGCTGCAGCAGTTCGATGAGTTCCCGAGCCATCTCCGAAGGAAACTGTCCAGCGGTAAAACTCTGCATGCGTTCGTCGGCCACCGTGACCAGGTTGCAGCGAATCGCCCAGTCTCCGTCCCTGAGTTCGATTCCCTGAGCCGCGGCTTCCAGAGGCGCGCGACCGGTGTGGAATTCGAGCGGGCTGTAACCAAACAGACTCATTGTGCCCACGTCACTGCCGGATGGCATCGACGCCGGGACGTTGTCGGTCTGGCCGACAACACCCAATGCGGCGACTTCATCCATGAACGGAATGTTGGCAGCTTCCAGCGGCGTGCGGCCATTGAGCCCCGGCTGTGGTTCATCGGCAACACCATCGGGAATGACAAGGGCGAATTTCATGTCGAGGCTTTCTTTTCTGCCAATTCCAGCATAAACCCCTGCAGCCGCGCGGCCATTTCATTGCCGTTGGGCGCGAGCCCAGCCATGATCATGGCGTTGGCATGAAGCTGTTGGCTGCAGGCGCGGACGAAGCTGTGGTTCTCAGAATTTGTGACCAGGTCTGCCAGTCGTTTCACGAGCGGTGAGCCGGGATTGATCTCCAGGATCATCTTCTGCATTTCAAATTCCGGCGTGTTCATCCGCAGCACGCGCTGCATCGTGGTGCTCATTGATCCCTGAGCATTCACAAGGCAGCACGGGCTCTCAGTGAGTCGTTCAGAACGTCGCACATCCTGCACCTGATCGCCGAGCGACTCCTTCATGAGGCTGATCAGAGCTTCCAGATTCGCCGGAGTTTCCTGCTTGTCCTTGTCGTCTTCCGACTTTTCGTCGTCACTCTTTGAAGGATCATCATCCTTTGGTGGCAGTTTCAGATCAGCCGCATCGACCGACACAATCTGCTTTTTCTGAAACTCACGCAGATGCGAAAGAATAAACTCGTCCGCCGGGTCGGTCAGAATCAGGACTTCCAGATTGCGTGCCCGGAAAACCTCCAGATTCGGGTCGCGCATGACGGCATCAGGATCAGTCCCGCATGCGAAGTAAATCTGTTCCTGTCCTTCTTTCGCGCGGCTGCAATAGTCTTCCAAAGAGACCATTTCCGGTGTCTGCATGGAATGCGTCGATCCGAAGCGCAACAGCTTTGCGATCCGATCGCGGTTTTCATAATCAGATGAAATCCCTTCTCTGAGGATGACGCCGAATTCACGATAGAAGCGAACGTAGGCATCCTTCTGCTCTTCTGCAAATGTATCGAAGTGATCCAGCACTTTCTTGGTGATCACACGCTGCATCTTCCGGAAGACAGTGTTGTCCTGCAACGCTTCGCGGGACACGTTGAGCGGCAGATCTGCGGAATCCACAATCCCGCGCAGAAACCGCAAATAATCCGGCAACAGGTCGCGGTTGTCGTTCTGCACCAGAATCCGCTTCGCACACAGATGCAGCCCATGATCGGAGCGACCAAAACCCATCTTTTCCAGATTCTGATCCGGGCAATACAGGATGCTGTAAAACTGAAACGGTGAATCCGCAGAAAGATGCAGATGCCACAGCGGCTTCTGACCAGGGAAGTGCGTCAGATACTCGTAGAAGTTATCGTACTGCTCGTCCGTGATCGTGTTTTTCGGTTCGACCCAGATCGGAGGCTGGTTATTGATGTGCTCCGATTCCAGATAGATCGCATGCGGCACGAAAGTGGAATATTTGCGCAGGATGTGCTTCAGTCGAACGGGCTCTGTGAATTCCTCCATGCCGTCTTTCAGATGCAGACGAATACTGGTGCCGCGTTCGACAGGTTCGGAAACGTCACTGATCGTGAATGTTCCGTCGCCGGTTGATTCCCAGCGCCAGCCGGTTTCTTCGGCAGAGCTGCGGGTTACGACTTCGACGCGATCCGCCAGCATAAACGCCGAGTAAAATCCCACACCGAACTGGCCGATCAACGACAGGTCGGGAGATTTTTCGCTGGTTTGCTGAGCCTTCTTCAGGAAGTCGAGCGAACCGCTGCGGGCAATCGTGCCCAGATTGCTCACGAGTTCACTATGCGTCATTCCAATCCCGTTGTCGCGAATTGTCAGAACACGATTTTCCTTATCTGGTTCAATTGAAATTCGCAGATCGTCGGTCTTTGCGTTCTGACCAGACGTCAAAGAGACATACCTGAACTTGTCGAGTGCATCGGAAGCGTTTGACACCAGTTCCCGAATTGTGATTTCGCGGTTCTGGTAAAGCGAATGCGATAACAGGTGCAACAATTGGCTGATCTCAGCCTGAAACGAAAACTGCTCTTTGTCGGTCTGAACGGTCATTACACTTGCCTTTCGAAATCTCTGACACTGCCAATTCCAGCATTCTCGGCGACTGCCGTTGCGGCAGTGCAAATCGCATTCCCGCCGCATCGGCAGAACCAAAACCTGTCGTGCCGCAGGAAGAATATGATCCAGGAACGCACGTTGCAAAGGCACGTCATGGACCAGTGGACGGTGCTTTCTGCGCTCCATATCTGGATTCATCTTGCGAGAGTGCAGTCAATCCCGTCGG
>JAYSPO010000894.1:0-18765 GCA_043722015.1 Candidatus Kuenenia sp.
GGTCCGGCCTACCCCAAAATCAAACATTGACGTCGGGCTAGAACAGCGTGTAGATGAACGGCGCGGCCGCCGTGCTCGTCAGTAACAAGAGTGCGCCCAGAGCGAGCAGGACCAGGACGATGGGTCCCAGCCACCACTTCTTGTTGGTCACGAGGAACTCCAGAAACTCTCTGAAGATCGACGTGTTCCCTTCGGATTCAGCAATCCGGGAAAAGTTGTCTGAGGGTTTTTCTTCGGGCACAGATGTCGCTCCCGTGAAATGCACAGAACAAGATTCTTACCGCGAATGGACGCGAATTTTCGCGAATAGTCGCTGGAGGCACAAGCGAATTTGTTTCAGCGTGTTGATCAAAACTGTTTCAGATAGCGACGCAGACTGGATTGCTGAGTTTTTTGTTCCCAGTAGCTATCGACCGCAGGCTTCCGCAAACGCAGCGGATCATGCCCCACTCGTCGCAGTATAAAGCCGACCGGGAAGAAAACACTCCAATAGATTAAAAAAAGGATGACGTGCGAAACCAGCCATCCGATGGGAAACGCCAGGATCATCCAGCCGACGAAAACGGGTTTGAGTATTCGGGGGAAAAACAGGCCCGGAACTCCAACGGCCAGCGCCAGTGTTCCAAAGATGACGGCCAGTGCCGTATGCTGGCTGCGAAAATGCTGCGACAGAGCGATCGCGCCGAAGAACAGAATCCACAACCCCGCAAACTGGCGGAGCATGCGGCGATCAGGATTTCGAGGTATGTCGGAGAATTTCATGTTTCGAGTTTTCAGTTGGGAGTCGTCAGTCGTCAGTAGGCAGTCAGGAGGAGCGGTTGCGGATGGTGCGGATCAGGCCGTTGATCATGGCGGAAAGTTCTTTGGTTTCGAGACAATCAATTCAACCGCCCGCTGCCAAACATCTTAGTCTTCAAATCCCGCCGTAGTCTTTTCCCAGTGCTTTCTGCCCACTTCGACTGTCCCAGATTCGTCTTAACGACCCCATCCAGCTCAGGGACTGTCGTCTTAATCGATTAACGGCAAGCCGCAGGCGTCAGTGCCAGGTTCCGCCTACGCCTGCGGCTCGCCGTTAAACGAAAATGCCGACATTGAAGAGTAAAACGATAGTCCTCCAGGCCGTTGGGGTCGAATATGGGACAGTCGAAATACTGAAAACGGCCTCCTCTCGACACTAGTCGAGTGAAAATTTTGCGAGGTGTGATTCACGTGCGGCAGCGGATTGGGGCGTCTCATTCTGAGACTTGAGGATCACACAGTTTTCAAGGACCAGAACATCCATCTCGGTAGCCATAAAACAGCGCAGGGCATCTTCCGGCGTACAGACAATGGGTTCGCCCCGGACATTGAAACTGGTGTTGACCAGCACCGGACAGCCCGTCCGATTCTGGAATTCTGTCAGAAGACTGTGCAATCGTGGATTGCGGACGTGATCGACGGTTTGCAGTCGCGCGGAATAATCAACATGCGTCACGGCTGGAATCTCTGATCGCGGCACGTTGACTCGCGCGCAAAGATCCGCCGACTGTGACATCAACAGCAACTGATCCGGTGACAGCTGAGTTCTTTTGCCGTCTGCCACATCTGCGACGATCAGCATGTAAGGGCTTTCGTGCTGCGGCTGAATATCAAACCAGTCAGTCGCCGCTTCACGCAGCACGATGGGAGCGAACGGACGAAAACTCTCTCGGTATTTGATCTTCACATTCATCACCGACTGCATTTTCGGTGAACGTGCATCGCCCAGAATACTGCGGCAACCCAATGCCCGTGGTCCGTATTCCATTCGCCCCTGAAACCAGCCAACAACTTTTTCATCTGCCAGCAACTGAGCGACACATTCCAGCAGCGACTGTTCGCTATCGAAGTGCCGAAACTTCGTTCCGGCCTTCGTCAGGATTGTGGTAATTTGCTCATCGGTGAACGCAGGCCCCAGCAGACTGCCTGCCTGAGAATCCATCGACGTTGTCTGACGAGGGTTGTCCAGCAACTGGTACCAGACAAACTGAGCGGCACCAAGCGCTCCGCCGGCATCGCCGGAAGCAGGTTGCACCCAGATGTCATCAAACGGGCCTTCACGCAGCAGTCGTCCGTTGGCGACGCAGTTCAATGCCACACCTCCGGCCAGCACCAGATGCTTCATGCCCGTTTGCTGATGGATATGATTCGCGATCGCCAGCACAATTTCTTCAGTGACGAGTTGAATACTGGCGGCCATGTCCATGTGCTTTTGTTCCAGCAGGGATTCTGGCTGACGAGGCTTCATGTCGAAGAGTTTGCTGAAGGCGTCATTCGTCATGGTCAGCCCCTGACAGTAATTGAAGAACTTCATGTTCATCCAGAAACTGCCATCAGGTTTGACATCGATCAGATGCTGTCGAATTTTTTCGGCATAGACCGGCTTTCCATACGGAGCCAGTCCCATCAATTTGTATTCGCCGCTGTTGACTTTGAAGCCGCAATGGTAGGTGACCGCTGAGTACAGGAGTCCCAGGGAATGAGGAAACGTGATCTGCTTCTGCAGTTCGATCCGGTTCCCTTTTCCTGTCCCCCAGGCAGTCGTACACCATTCGCCGACGCCATCCAGCGTGAGGAATGCAGCTTCCACAAACGGACTGGAAAAGAAGGCACTGGAGGCATGGCTTTCGTGGTGTTCAGTGAAGACCAGTTTGGCCCTTGTCGCTCCCGGAATCGCCCTGCGAATGGTTCGATGGATATAGAGCTTATCTTTCAGCCAGACAGGAATTGCCATCACGAAACTGCGAAACCCTGACGGCGCGAATGCCAGATAGGTCTCGAGCAGACGCTCAAACTTCACCAAAGGCTTTTCGTAGAACGCGATGAAATCCAGATCGGAAGCCTCCAGCCCGGCTTCGGTCAGGCAATACCGCACGGCTTCGACGGGAAAGGCCGGGTCATGCTTCTTTCGTGTAAATCGTTCTTCCTGGGCTGCGGCAACAATTCTGCCATCCACGACCAGAGCCGCCGCACTGTCGTGGTAGAACGCAGAAATCCCAAGAATTGCCGTCATTACATTCGTCCTGCTCAGCGTGAGACTCAACATCGTTTTCAAAAAATAGTCGGTCACGGTGCCGAAGAATCAAGCATTCAGTGAGATCCAAACGATAACAACTAAAGTCGTTTTCGCGACACCTTTGGGTATTCTCGCTCGCAGTAGAATCGTCCTGCTATCGAGCTTCCGACACAAAAAACAGCAGCTAAAACGTCAGAAATGCGGCGTAATTCGGGTGGATGGCAAATTGAAGCGCTCTCAGAGATGAATGATGGCATTCCGATTGCATTTCAATGGAACGGCCTTCAGTTTGGATCGTTCAGTCTCGTGTGAGTGTAACAATGTGCCAACACAGAATGATTCCTGGCTGTATTTTACTCGTTTGTATCGGCTGCTCGGCGGCGACGGCAACGCATCCGGTAGTGGAGTCCGAGTCCATTTCAGTGACGATGCCGGGTGATCGAGATTCAGCCACGGATCATGACGAGGCCCTGGGCAGCATCATCGGCACATGGGAGGCTCAGCAGTTCGGACACCAGATTTTGACAACACGACGGGACGGAACCGCAACGATCAAAATGTCGCTGACTCCAATGGCAGCAGTGCTTTACGGTCGGCAGGTCACACTCGATCTTCTGTGGACTCTTGACGGCGAAGTGCTGACGCAGCATATCATCGGAGGTTCACCGGCACGCAGTGTCGAGAAACTGATTGCAAAGTTTGGTGACACGCAACAGTTTCGCGTTCTGGAGACCAGGCGAGATCAACTTCTGGTCGCAAAGGCTCAAGCTGAAAGCAGTCCCGTCTGCTGGACTGCGGTAACTCAGGCAAATTGACGACTACGGCCAGGTACGCGATGCTGTCGTGAACTGCTTAAGCCGATTCAGGACCATCTCCAGCAGAAGTTCGTCAGCCGGAAACATGGTGTCACGGACATTGTGTAGTCGAATTTGTTCCACGACGCGCCAGGCTTCGCCCAGTTTGTCCATTTTCAGCAACGTGGCCGCCTTGTACGTTAAAGCGGCCTGCGAAAGATGTTGCTCATCAATACTATTCAACGTCGATAACGCATCCGCATATTTGCCGGCCGCCAGCAGGACTCGACCTTGCATCACGCGGAACGCCGGATTCCCGGGCTGCATCTGAATTGCGTGCGCAATCAGATCGGCGGCTTTCTGCGATGAGTCGGATTCAACGGCCAGAATCCAGGCCAGACGCGCCGATACTTCACCATCATCAGGCGGTGCATGTTGAATCTGTTCCAGAACCTGAGTCGCTGTTTCCATGTGATCGTCGTACAGCAGTGCATCGGCATAGCAGATTCGCAGTGCAGTGCTGTTGGGAACAGCAGTAATCATGGCGACAAGTTCCCGCATGACATCCGGCAGGAAACTTCGCCGTGGCGAGGCGTATTGCGCTATTGCCATGAGCGCGCTGGCCTTGATGGCGGGGTCTTGTGTCGCATCGATGGATTGCACGCGCTTCATCGCTTCGGCCGTCCGCCCCTGCTGGGCGAGAATTCGTGCTAACGTCGCTTCATGAGCAACATGGATTTTTGTCAGTTGGTATGCGTACCGGCGCGCGGCGTCCTGGCAGAGTTCTGTATGCTGAGTTCGTCCAAAACGGGTTTCCAGAGCGATCACTCGTTCTGTCGTGCGAATCGCCAGCGTGAGGGCCTCCGTAGAGTTCAGCTTCGGATTGCGCTGACTTGTGGCTATGTCTTCAAGGATCGCCAATGCTGCTTCGGTTCGATTTGCCCCCAGGTCCAGCCGCACAAGTGCGGCGAGCACATCGTCGTTTTGCGGCGTGTCGATTGCCAGTTGCTGAAGTCGATTCTGCAGTTCACTGCTATGTTCGCCATTCAGTTTTCCCAGCGCACGCTGGAAAGTGGAATTTCCAGGATTGGCGGTCGAGGCACTTTCCAGAATTGCGATCGCATCGGTTATCCTGCCCGACGCCATCAAGAGGTCCGTTCGCAGCAGCGTGCGTTGAGTCAGATCGGTGATGAATGGATTTCCGTCACGGACGAGTTCGGCAACTTCACTCCAGTTTCGCAGACCAGCGGGTTGTTCAAGACTCCGCTGAATCAACAGATCCGCCAGGAAGGCGGGAACTCCCGGCACTTCCAGCAGCTGTCGATACTCCGCGATGGCGAGGTCTTTTCGTCCGGACTTGAGCCATCCCGAAGCCATCCCAAGACGACCGGGCACTGAATCCGGAGCCCCTGCCACGACGGTTCGGAATGCATCCAGAGCAGTCGTGGCATCGCCGGAACTGGAACGGCATACCGCCAACAGCATCTGCGCTCGCTGTTGCAAGGCAGAGCCAGGTTCTGAATAGGCCACGGCACGCTGCATTGAAACGTCGGCGTTTTTCCATTCTTTACGAAGCAATTGAACACGACCGTTCAGCAACTCTCGTTCGGCCCTGGGCAATGCGGTGGCGGGGAGACTCCTGAGCAATCGTTCGGCTTTCTCGGTTTGTTCCTGTGTCAGCAGATACTCCAGCAACGCGGCATGCAAGGGAAACGCCCGCGAATTGTGGCTGATGCCGGTTTCCAGAATTTCAATCGCCGCCACCTGCTGCTGATTCTTCCAGAGCAACGCCGCCAGGTGAACCCGAAACGACATCTGCTGCGGATTGCGTTCGACGCAGCCCTGCAGATGCCGAATGGCGTCTGGAAGATCCGCAGAGTTGGCGTTTGTCTGTCGCTGAGGACTTGTCTGATCCGGCTCGCTGGGAGCATCATTTGACTGCAGGCAAAGCACCAGAATCGCATTCAGCGCGACGTCGTCCGGCGCTGCCAGAAGTCCTTTCCAGACATGTGGCAGTGCCTGGGAGAACTTCCTGGCTTCGATAAACTGCATAGCTCGCAATCGCCAGGCTTCGGCGGAATTGCAGGTCAGCACCATCTGATCCAGGATGGTTTCGGAATCAAGCATCAGGTGTGGGTTCGCTGCCGCCAGCATTGCCAGTTCTTTAAACGCCTGCTCCGGCGGATTTGGACAGTTCAAGGCACGCTGAAAGCAGCGGACGGCCTCTTCGGTCCGGCGTGCTTCCTTCGCACAGAAGCCACTCAGATACCAGACCTCAGCTGATTCTTCCCGCAGTGCCTGCAGAATCCCTAAATGGACCACCGCGTCGGAATACTTGCCCAGTTTCACTGCGATGCGAGCCTGTTCAAGTCGCAGCTCTTTTTGTGGCAAATCGTTGCGGAGCAGTTCTTCGTTCAGGTGAAACGCCTGTTCCAGGGCTGGTCGCGTGCGGATCTGCGTTGACAGCAACGACGACAGTTTTTCACGCGCGTCCAGGTCCGACGAATGAAACGTCAGATACTGATTCAATTGCAATTGTGCTTTGCGATAATCTTTAGTTTCCAATGAGGCGTACGCGGACTGTCGCAGAAAATCGACAGTCTTGCCGAACTGCCGGTCGTGCAGTTTTCTCATGCCGAACAGAAACGCCACGATGGTCACAGCGATGATTGCCGCAGCCCGCGGGTTGACGACGCGATGTCGATCTGCAGTTTTTGAATCGAGGACGTTCATGGCTGCTGCAACCCCTTTCGAATCTCCGGCAACGCTTCTTCAAGAAACGCTTCGGATTGTCGCACGTCATCAGCCTGAGGCAACGATCGATCGACGACATACATTTTGAACAGATACGGCTGGCCTCGAAATGCCAGACGTGGATTCGCCGGAGCGGTCCACCTTCCGTCGTCGCTCCAGCCCCAGAACACGCGCACGACATCGGTCATCTGTGAGCCAGGCAATCGGAACATGGCGCGATTCAGCGAGGACGGCGCGTCATCCGCGTCGGCGAATGTGACGACAGACGGGCCGGATGACAACTCGTAACCCACGCCTTCAAAACACGCAGTCGGCGGATGCACGCTCATCGGGCCTGCCGCACCGCAGAGGATGGTGAGTGAAACGACGTAACCATTTTCCGAATTGCGATAGGTGCGTCTGACGCTGCCGACGATCTCAGCGATGCGTCGTTCGCGTGCATCGATCGCTTCCAGTGAGGACGTCCAGTCGCCGATTTGCTCCGGGATGGAATTCAGGCGTGTTGCTGCTGCTTTCACGGCAGCGGGATCGTGCAGGCCATGATTCAACACAGCATCCGCTCCACTCGCACCCACCAGCGCCAGGAGACCACTGGCACACAGAGCAAAGTCGCGGCGCGAGAGTGAGGTTTCTGTTTTGGACATGGTGTCGCCTATGAATGATTTAGAACGCCTGACAAATCAGGTAGCTAAATTCGCAAGAATTCAGAAATGGGGCTGAATTCCTGCTAATCCAGCTACGCAGACCGGTTTTGTCAGGGGTTCTTAGTTCAGGTCTGCACGGTGAAGGGAGCGGTGGATGCGTGATAGGTCATGCCGGGTCGTGAATCACCAGCTTCCACGAAGAGACAGTCGAGCACTTTGATTTCCAGAAACAGTAGCAGCATGGCAAGTGGCATCATGAGCCAGCCGCTGAGGTCATGAAACACAAGGTCAGCTGTGGCGCGACCGAGCGACTGGTGTGCGACAGCCGTGGCCACAATTCGCACGACGTTGCAGATCAGTGCGATTGGCAGAGCACTCATCAGGATCAGGAGTTTTTCCCATGCCGTGCGCTGACTGACGATGACGGCGGCGGTTGAAATCGCAAAGAACACCATCAACATCCTGAGTCCGCTGCACGCATCGGCAACTCCCAGCCGTGTGTCGCCCATCAGAATTGTGTTGCCCTGAGCGATCGCCGGGATTCCCAATGTCTGGATGTACCACGCAGACTCGTTTGCCCCCAGGATCTGTAACGGTCCTGACAGAGAGCGTTCAATCTGAAATGGAAGCGGCAGCATGAAGCCCAGAAACAGTACCGCAGGCCAAAGTCCTGCAAAGGCGCGCCTGCCCCAGATCAGCAGAGTTGCACCGGCAATGATCACGATGAAGGAAACTGCATCGATGGCTTCTACATAAAAGTAGACGGCCACCGCGTGGCCGACAATGCCGCCGAGGATCATGGTCAGTCCAAAGAGACTGCTGCGCGCGGTTCCGTGGAGAAATTTGTGACGAGAGAACCAGCCGAGTCCCAGTGCCATAATCGGAATGGCGAATCCGTGCGAATACTGCGGCTCAGTCGTCCAGCGGTTGATGCAGCCCGCCAGCAGATCGCGGAACAGGATGGCAATCGCGACGCCCAAAATGATCGTGACAGGCAGACGCGAGCGCCAGTCGGGACAATGCCATGCCGTTGGTCTTGTTGCAGATGTCATCGTGCCGCTCCGTTGGTCGCCGCAATTCAGGACTGATCACTGCCCGCGAAGTGCGAATCAATTGTTGCAGAAACGCTACGTCATGTTTGGGCGAGGGGAGTCAATCGATCTCAGGAAATTCAGGCATTGCGGAGAATGGCGTGGCAACAGGGGAACAGGTGTTGTGCCCGCGTGATTGCGGTATTCGGAATAATTGTCACAGACCCATGCAACGAAGATTTTCTGCGACATGAATCTGTTTCGGATTGTCTGCAATTCCGCCAGAGCAACCTAGGGTTTCATCGATTGTTGAAATCAGAACGACGTGAGTTTGAGGATGCGGACAATGAATCGAAAACAACTTTCCAGTCGCGTATTGATCGCCATCACTGCGTGCGCTCTGTCGCAGAGTGTTGCACTGGGACAGGCGACGTGCCAGTGTCAAACGCATCCGCACATTGCGGCACCGTCGGTGCCTGCTGCGGTCGTTCCGCAGCCACAAATGATTGTGAAGTCCCGCTTGCCTGACTCGTGGCCACGTCAATGGGGTGAGCCAGTCTCGACCGAATCGACTCCGCGGGTCGCGAAGTCCGCACTGACAAACAAGAGTCAACAGAGTGACGCAGTTGCTGGTAAGCAGGACTCGCAGAACACGACCTTGATGAACCGCGAAGGAAGGACTCGCGATCCATTTACAGGACAATGGGTCGCAGTTGGTTCGCAGACACGGTGGTCGAAGGCGGATCAGACGGGAAATCCAACGAACTCCTCGCAGCGTCTGGCGTCAGCAGATAATTCTTTAAAATCAAAATCGACGACATCCGATAAATCCGCCAGTGGCTCGAAAACTTCGGACAGCAGAACATCTGGATTCTCAAGCGGTGCCGCGTACGGTGGAGGCTCATCGCCTGGCGGGTCCGGTGGTGGTGTTTCAGGCGGCTTGTTTGGCGGCGGGATGTCCGGGGGCAACTCAGGCGGCTTCAGCGGTGGCAGCAGTTCGACTCCACGCACGTCCGGATCCAGTGGTGGTGTGAGTGGCGCATTCAGCGGAGGAAGTGGCGGCTCTGGAAAACAGAGTAGTGCCTCGACACCTGATCCGCACACAGGCAATGGCGGCGGGCTTGCAGAGATTCCGCCACCGCATTGTCCTGTACCTCCATTGCTGCCTGAGATTCCTTCAACCGGTGGCGATCCGGTGTCCCCAACAGATCCAAATCCTGGCAACGTTGCCGGAGAAGCACCTATTGTTCCGGAGCCTGGCAGTATCGTGCTGCTCGGCATCGCCATAGGTGTTGGCGGAGTCGGTTACATTCGTCGGCGTCGCAGAAACTCATCGACACCTGCGACTGCTCTTTCAGCCATGAATTAACGAATGTAGCAGAAGTCGTGAGACTTCCGGCCTGAACTCTCACGAGTCCGGCTACCTGTAAAAACACACAGGCCCATCCACTGTCCCTTAGGCTCTCAGCGATTGCCAATGTTGATCTCGCGGTATTCACCGTTCGATTGACTTGCGAGGCGTTCGAGCCAGGTGGGACCGCGTGAAGACAGTGTTCCGTCGCCGAATCTGACGACGTGAATGGTCAAACTTCCTGCCAATCGGCGAATCTCAGCCAGTTGTGCCGGGGAGACTTCCGGTTCATCGCCGTCGGTGAGGAAGTAGATCACGTCTGGTTTCAGGCTGATGGCTTCCAGGAGTGCGGGCATGTGGTCTGTGCCGCGATCCGAAGTGACGCGATCGACTTCATGTCCCGCCAGTTCTTTATTGACGTCGGTTGCGAAGTACATCGACTGATCGTCCTGTCGACGCAGTTTCAGTCGTTCGCGATATTCATTGTAAAAGATGACAGCGAATTTCTGATTGGGTTGCAGGAGTCGCAGGCTGGCCTTGAGTTGGCTTTGAGCAACCTTCAATCGACTGCCGCCCATGCTGCTGCTGGTGTCGATAATGTACACAAACGTCTTGCCGACGCCCGAGATATTCATAAATGTCGTGTCGCCGGGTCCGCCCGTTCCCCCAATCCGCGCCGCGCCGCCTGCTTCTGACGGCTTGATGAGCGAACGAGTTCCGGAACTCGACTGAGAACGAATTCCCCCGATGGCATCACCGGGCCCGATCAGCGCTGGCAGCTTCGAATCAGATGCACCGTCCGTGCCGGATGCGGCGTCAGGCGGATTTTCGTTCAGCAGCGAAGCGATGTCCGGGGCTTCCGTGGGAACACGATTCCGCTGGCGGTCAGGCACAGAGTTGTCCGTCGTGGATTCATCCGGCTGCTGTTCCTGGACGGGCTGCGTCAGGTTCGAGTCGCCGGCTCCGTTTGCCAGTCCCACGTTCGACGTGCCGTCGTCCACGCCATTAACCACGAACAATCCGACGTCTCGAAAGACTTCTCCACCTGCTTGTCCAGTGCTGCCCTGTTGACAACCACGGAGCGTCAGTCCAACAATAAAGTAGAGGGCGGCATGAAGTGCCAACGACACAGCCCATCCGGCAAACAATGACTGTCGAGGGATTTCCTTTCCCGCCAGCAGAGTGGTCATAATGCATCTCCTACAGCGGCTCGATGCCTGCCAGGTCAACATTTCCTTCGGGAGGGCGAGGCTCCTGCCGAGCCGTTGATCTTCGATGGCAGTCTGTAGGCCGGACCAAGCGGAGCGCAGTTCCGGCAATTGCCAGACATCTGCCGGAACTGCGCTCCGCTTGGTCCGGCCTACCCCTATTTTGGTGTTTCCGTTGCGGGGACTGGCGTTGCGGCGGGCGGCTGTGTCGTTTGTTCAATGGACTGAATTGTCTGCTCTGTGATGTCTTCTTCTTTCACGCCTTCCGGAGTCGCAAATACGAACATGTCGTCCGGCAATGTTTCGTTCAGCACGACGTTTCGAAGATCCAGCGTCACCAACGGGCGATCAAACTTCTGAGCCGGATCGGCGGCACGTTTACGATATTCTATGCGACGCGGCAGTAGCGTCCTGGCGTCGATGTAGAACACAACATACTCAGGAACATGCGGGCGCGGATCAGCAATGACGTCATCGGGAAGTTGAAACAACTCCTTTCGCGTTCTTGCGTTCCAGCGGCCTCGCACGACGTAGAAGTCTGAATCACCGACTTTCTTTGTCTGCACCGGGGCAAACTCCATCAGTGATTCAATTCGCGAAATCAGGCCACGCAGGCCACCCACGCCAAGATCCATTGCCACATGATCCGCATCGTAGCCTGCCACTTTCGTCGCAGCGTCCATGATGTCCCGCAGATTACGTCGTGTGACTCGGACGGCGGCACCGTTCTTCCAGAGCGTGAAAAGAACCGAGCCGTCACTGACCTGCGTCAGTTCGCCACGGGCGGTTTCTGGTGCCAGAGCTGTGGGCTCCGCATCGATCGCCATTCTCTTCGCGTCATCCTTAACCGCTGGCTGACTGGGGAAGATCCGGAACTCCACATGGACTCGATTTCCAGACGCTTCAGCGTACGTGCCGGTTGCCTGCAGTGTCATGCCGGACATCATCACCGTTTGGTGAAGATCGCATTTCAAAGAATCCAGGCTCTGCAGCTTGCTGCGAACCTGGTTGAGCAGGTCTGTCGGGTTGGGAATAACGGCAGATGCTGCCGTTGCTTCCTGAGCCGCAGAATCAGCGACCGGCGCGGCCGCGGTTGGATTTTCCGATGGATCAGCGTCTGCCGGCGGCGTTTTCGCATCGGTTGCGGCGGTGTCTGACGGAACGGACTTCTCATCAGCAGATCCTGCCGGAGCCTGGTGCAGAGCGATTGCCAGCACAACTGCGACGGCAGTGCTCATTGTGAGTCCAGGAAAGTTGGTCAAAGAATTAGGTTTGTGATTCATGTTCTGATTTTACTGAATTTGCCAAAGATTCGAGCTGTGACGACCCGAAGAAAGAGAGGAAGGACCGACGGATTGTTTGAGCATCCTGGTCGTTTAGAGTTCGAATGGTGCAATGCTGATGGCAGCTTCGTCAATCGAAACCGCGATTCTGCTCAAAAATCCGAAGCACGCCGATCGGTTCGAGCGTGCAAAAGCAGTGTACCGTCGCCCCCCTGGTGGGGTCGATGGCAAAGTGCGGACAGTCGGGCACAGTAAGTTTTCAAGTTAAAGTACGGTCATCTGCGGGTTGCTGTTGGAACGAACAGTCAGCATCTCAAGGAAGGGGTAGCGATGAGATATTACTTTCTGGCCCTTGGCGCCCTGGTAGTGGTGTGTATGGGCTGCGCCGGCTATGGTGGTGCAGCCGGACTCGGGACCGTCAATGGCCCGGGTGGCCATGGGCTCCTTAAGCCAAACGAATACGTCGCGCCTCCTGCTGCCATGATGCAGCATCCGGGCCCGATGGTCGATGGTCCCGGACCCGGTGTCCTGGGAATGCTGGCTCAGCCCGGTGGTCCCGGCATGATGGGCCCAGGCGGTCCACCCATGTCGACTCAGATCAAGTTTATTGGTCAGGACGGCATGTCTGTCGGCTGGATGTCAGGAGCGGCACTGGCTCGCAACCAGCGGTTCGTGCCTGGCCGTGCTGACTTCCCTCAGTCTGCCATTTACCAGTTGGTGTTCTCGAACATCCCTGGCGACGGCTGGGAAGGCCAAAGCCTGTATCCGTCTCTCGAAGTCCGATCGGCTCATCCAAACACATTTGCTTACCTCCAGCACAACACAGTGCCGGTTGAAGTGACGGACGAAGACCTCGAACACATTCGCAGCAACAACATGGTGACGAAAGTCATCTACCTGCCAGATCCTGAGTTCCAGGCTCGGGCAATTGCCGGTGTCGAGACTCTGGTCTCAACGACTCTGGATGTCGGTGTTGATCCAATCGAACAGGCCGAACGCATGGGCACGATCATGGTGGTTCTGCGAGTCGGTAACAAAGAGTTCAATCTGGACGGCGGCGTAGTGGCTGCCGCAGACGGTTCCGTTCAGACGGTTGGTTACCAGATTGCCGACGGCGACGCAGGGCAGTACCTGCCACCTTCACCGATCACAATCATTCCGACCGAAATGCCGGGAGTTCCCGGTGCGATGATTGCTGCGGGTGGTGGCTATCCGGGACAGTCGGTACCCGTCTCGGGAATGGGTCCAACACCTGTCTATGGAATGCCGATCACCGCGACACCAATCGGTTTGCCAGGACCTCCACACCTGCCACTCGGCGGACCAGCGGGATTGAAGTCTCACACGATTCGTAATCTGAGTGACAACCGTATGCCAGATCCTGTAGATCACATGTTGATCGATGTGAAACACAATCCAGGCTACAGCGTTCCGGAACCGGTTCGCCACATCCAGTACACCGAAAGTCATCCGGTTCACGCACCGGGCGAAGTTTCAACACCGCAGTCGCAGGCAGCGGGTGTGTACGGATTCTAAGTTGACAATGGTGAGTGATCTTTGACCGCGGGGGCGATTCGAAGCATCAACTTCGATCGCCCTTGCTTCGTATGCGATGCTGAAAATCCTTCAACGTCGGAAATTGCTATGAGCACATTCGTCGATTCCCTGCCGAGTCTCAACGCCACACTGCGGTTAGCCGTGATCACGGTCGCGGCCGGTCTGAGTTCAACAGCGTTCGGCCAGCAGGACGATTCGTTTCAACCACTCAATGAAAAGATGATGCCGGGCTTTGCCGCTGACACGCTGGCTCGGGTGCGTCAATACGATCCATCGTGGCTGCAGCCAGTCCGCGTGGAACTGCCAACGGCCGGGACGGTTTCCGTGTACTCTGCGACCCCGGAGCCGAATGCCGTGCTGGCGACTCCGGCACAATTCTCTGTCAACGCCGGACACATCTATCGGCTGCGAATTGCCGACATGCCGGAATTTCCGAGTGTCGAAGTTTATCCATCAATTGAAATTCTGGACCGTATGCATCCGCCCGATGGCCGTGCAACAGACTATCCGATTCCCGTCGTCCTGACTGAAGCGGATATCCGCGAAGCAATTGACGGCCACATGGTGACGCGCGTGGTTTATCTTGAACAGCCACAGTTGGCAGCAATACAGGATCCGTTGCGTCGCGAAATTCCTCAGTCTGTGAATCCTGCCGACAACGCTCTGCAGGAAGCGGACCGCCTTGGACGTCCGATGATCATTGTTCGCATCGGTGGCCGCACGCCGTCCGAAGATTACATGCCATATATGTACTATGGCTCTGGCGGTGGTTTTGACCTCGGAGGTTCCGTCCCCGTCCACACAGGCGTTGTGAAACTTTCCGACAAACGCGGACCGAAATCATCCGTCGCAAGCCGCTGACAGAGTGTGTAAGCCGCAACGCGGCATGATGTGAAACCCTGGGGCTTCGCCCCAGGAATTGCGTGAAGAGACAGACTGAAGCCCTGAAAGGGCGTGATGGGAACGGCAGGAACATGTGGCCCTTTCAGGGCTTCAATCGTTTGCACGGGGAAACCCAGGGCGTTGCCCTGGGCTTTCACATTGTGTGCCTATGGCACGGAACGCGTGGTCAATGAGACAAGCAGGAACGCTCGAATGCTTTCAGCGACATCAGGATCTGTACGACTGCTCCTTCACGGCCTCGCTGGCCTGGCACTGATGCTGAATTCCGGTTGCGGCATTCTGCCTCGTGCTCAGCGACAGCCAGATCACGTCTTTTCCTCCTCGCTGCCGCAGAAGATTGAAACCCCGACTCGTCCTTCGTCTGCTCCGGTTGAGGCACATTACCCGGACACGTTGACATCCAACGCCACTCCGGATCCGTCAGACGGTGTCGTGCAGATGAATGTGAAGCCGACTCTGATCGACGGCAACATCGCGAACGCTTCGGCATTCAATATCGACAGCCCTGAAGCAAATCAGACGGACACGCGTCAACAGGCCTTCGGTCAGATTCAGCTTGTCAGCTTTCAGGGGGAAGCAGCAGGTCCCGTTGAGCAACAGGAGGGACCGGTTTTTACGCCCGCTGAACCACGCCGCGAAGCCGATCCTCGCGAAGAACCTTCCAATCGCATGGAAACGATTGCCGCATCACCGTTTGCGGATATCTATCCGGACGAATACATCTTCGACGGCGGCGACCGAAACGCTCCGGCAGGCTACGTCGCCGGTCAACGCAGCGGATTTGACTCAGAAGACACAGTCGCCAGGTACAAGGATCACACAGGTGACGCACGCACGTCCCCGTCAAATCGCGTCGCCGTGTATGCACCGCGTTTCGGATCTGTCCGAACCGTCACTGGTCTTCAGGCCGACACAAAAATTGACAAGGCAGCCGGCGCACGAGACAGCCAGGGTATTGGCAACATCAAGACCGGCAATGCGGCTCAGGAAAATGTACACGATACCATTCTGTCCGGTCTCGAATCACGCAACCGGGTTGACGGAATGGAAAGCGCCACACCTGCCATGCAGGCGCGACGGACTGATTCTGTTGAACAGAATCGCAAAGTGGATGAAGGCCACGAAGGGAGACATTACTCAAGCCACGGATCGATGGAACGTCACGAAGGCTTTGTGCTGCAACAGCAGATTCAGAACGCCATGTCCTGGACACGAGATCAGTACCCTGTGTTGACCGCGTCTACGACGAACGCAAATCAGATCAAAGCCACGTTCAAGGTACAGCAGACAGTCGGGCTGGAGGACGAACGGAAGACCAAGGGCAACATCCACGTCGTCAAACTTGCCGATCATAAGATGGCTCAGTCCGGCGACACGATCACGTTCACAATCCGCTTTGAGAATACCGGCGACTTCGACGTCTACGATGTCAGCATTGTCGATAACCTCACCCCGCGTCTGGAATACGTGTCGGGCACTGCCTCGATCGATGGTCAGCATCCAGGTGAAGTTCTTGTCGAGGACAACGGCGAAGGGAGCTCGATCCTGACCTTTAACCTCGACCAGGCCCTCAAAGGCCACGACCGCGGCGAAATTACCTTCGAAGCCCGCGTGCGGTAAATCGCAACACCGCAAGGTTGAGGATCGCACATTCGTTTAACCGCGTGGGCAACGCCCCGCGCTTCGTATTTCGTATTTCGTATTTCGTATTTCGTATTTCGTATTTCGTATTTCGTATTTCGTATTTCGTATTTCGTATTTCAAATCTCAAATAGAACATCTGCGGCCCGCTGGGCACGCGGTTAAACTTGCCCGTGCCAACTGCGTGCTGTAAATCGCTGTCGGCGATGACATCAGTCAGACCACGCATGTACTGCGAGCACAGGACAGCGGGCGTGCTCGACGACTTGTTCCGTGGTCGAGCCTCGCAAGGCATCGATCAATTCCGTGCCGTTGATGAGTCGCGAGCACCAGCAGGTCAGCCGGATGCTGATCCAGATGATGCAGAATTCCATCGGCCGGACTGTCATCAATCACAGATGATTTTGTAATCTGAACTCCCAGATGAGCCACGTCGGAACGTGATGCCTGCGGCGGCAACAACTGCCAGCGGCTGAGGGTTTCACGAACGGAGGGATACTTATCCCAGTCCGGATGTTTCTTTTCGGGATCTACATGCAGTATCGCCAGAGACCCCTTTGTCGCACAACACAGCCGCAGCGCATGCGTGAATGCAACTTCACTCCCATGCGAAAAATCTGTCGGATGCAGAATCCGACCAATCGAAATGCCATATCGATCACTCATAAGCAATTCCAAGCCTGAAGTTGATAAGCCAGAAAACGCGACGGGCCACACCGAAGACCGAAGTATGACAGATTTTACTTCACAAGCGTACGTTTGCCGCCCAGGAATTTCTCCACTGCCCTTCTATACTCCACGCGGCCGGAAATGAGTCCGGAGAGCGGAGCGGCGTACGCCCTCCGGTACCTCTTTTTTGTACCGGCAAGCTGACGCATGCCGCGCGCAAATTGTCTCACTCATGACCGCGCGGAGCATAAGACTAAACGATGCCTCGAATTAATCTGCTTTCTGTGCAAGCACCCGATCCCGCCAGCGGCGGACGCTCATGACGTCGAAACGTTCTCCCTTGAAGGCGATCTGAGTCACCTTCTTATTCCCGTTGTCGGTCGCCTCACGCAGCCAGTCGCGGATTTCCATCCAGCGGACTTCTCCCGCCGAGTTCCGGACGACGAGCAGCACCGGATACGCCTGTTCCATCCAGTACGAGACATGCCGCTGGTCCTTGATCTGAAAGACTTCCGCGTCGTCGCGTTTGCGGCTCTTGAGATGCCCGTCACCCGACTTCAGTTGCAGGTACAGCCGTTGGCCGGTCGCGTTACCCGCGTCGTCGTTGAACTCGATCTCCATATCGAGCCCTTTGTCGCTGACGGAGAACTCGCGGCTGAGCTGTCCTGCGAGGGCCACGGTCGAGATGACTTCGCCCACCAGAGCCCGCTCCTTGCTCTCGTTTCTTTTGGCGAAATCGACATGCACCTCTTCTCCCCGCACGGCTTGGCGTAGGTCGTCCGAGGCGAATCGCTCTTCGAGTTCGTCCCAAAGAGGCACGCACTTTTCCTCGCAGTTCAGGCAGAATACCAATTGGTTTCCCTCATTTAGTTTCTTCATCGCCGTCTCGCGGTCGCGCACTGGTGTGTGGCAGACAGCGACCGCTCTCGACCTCCCACAGCCGAACCGTATTGTCATCCGAGCCCGACAGCGCCAGCGTTCCGTCCGGGCTGAAGGCCACACTGCGAATCGGTCCAGTGTGACCGAGCGAGAGAATCTTCGCCTCCAGCGCTTGCTGTGCCGCGGTCGGTGCGGCGGCCGCCGGTCGCTCGGACGACAGGCTTCCAGCAGTCGCGGATAGGCCACGTTTCGCTCCGCCTCACGCCAGTCGGCATACAAGAACTGCGCCAGCGAACCGGGCGGCGACGTCTCGTCCAGCCGCAGCGGAATGAAGCGTCGCTGCTTGTTGAGTGGGTCGCGAAAGCGAAACGTCTGACTCTCCAGCGTCGCCCAGTCCGATCCGAAGGCGTGCTCGGACATGCACAGCATCAGCACCCGCGACTGCTGCAAGGCGGCTTCGACCTTCGAGAAGATGCTGTCGCCGAGCTTGATCTCCCACTCGTCGTACCAGACTCGCACGCCATCCGCCCGCAACCGCTCGGCCAATTCACGGACGACGGGCTTGTCGTGGGTGCTGTGGCTCAGGAATACGTCGTGCGTGAAGGACTCGGAGTCCGCCTGCGATCGCGACCGGTCCCGATGTTCGGCAGTTCGTTCGAAATCTGTCATCTCGTTGCCTTGTTCTCTGCCGATGCGGGTCCAGCGTGTCTCTACGTCTTTCGTCGCAGGCGGCGACGTCGGAGCATTCCGTCGGTCATGATCTTCGAGGATGCTACCATTTCGCCCATCGTTCGGAAATCACGGCGTGTTACATCCTGATGGCAGGCCAGTTTGTGATCTGGTATTGGTCGTAGGGTGTGACAAGCAACGCGCAGGCACACCGAATCTCAGGCATGGTGTGCTTGTGCTGGCGCTTGTCACACCTTACAAATTCACAAAGCCGTCAGCCGCAGGACACCGTCGTTTGCTTCGGTGATGTGCTTTGGCCAGCGCGACGGACATGAATGTCCATCCTAC
>JAYSPO010000895.1:0-3082 GCA_043722015.1 Candidatus Kuenenia sp.
CGCGGCAGCTGTGTGTCTGTGTCCAGCGTGATCACAAAACGCACCTGCAGGAGTTTCGCACTGTCGCCGACAACATTGGCGAATCGTCCGGACGCTCCGCGCAGAGTTGCGTTCAGATCGGCCAGCTTCCCGCGCTTACGCTCGTAGCCCATCCAGATTCTCTCCTGAGCGTTCCATCGGCGACTGCGATGCAGAAGAAAGAAGATATCTGCTCGATCGTGTTCGTACTTTCCAGCCAGCGCTGTGATGCCATCACATGCCTGTTGAACCAGGTCTGTGTCCCCGGAAAGAATCTCTTCGGATGCATCTTCCAGGTCTGTCAGCAGAGCAAAGTGCAGGTTCTTCTCACGATTGGCGAGATACCGAATTTCCAGGCCTTCCAGTAGCCGCTCAATTGAGGCAGGGTTGGACAACATTGTCGGAATGACCACCAGCGTCCGATGTTCAGCCGGAATGCCGGTGCGAAAATCCATGCGAGGCAATGCCTGAGGGCGCATTACGGCTGTCATCAGCCAGTGCAGGATTCCGATTGCCAGCTGTACGGCGGACATCACAACAGGAATCACCAACAGCCACAGCAGCAGTGCTCCCGGGCGTTGCCCCGCGCTGCGGCTCCACAGCACGGAGATGATGACAGCTGTAAACAGCAACATGGAAACAGCATAGATGAACAACGGGAAACGTCGACGAAACTTCTCGATCATAACTCCGGCGGTCAGCTGCATGTGAACCAGGCGTTCAAGTGCTGGCCGACCGTGATCCACCAGAAAGTAGCCGACATGGTTTGTCCGCTGATTCGACTGGACCGCCGCTTCGGACTGTGACAGCTGAACGGCCCGTTGGGCCACATCATACTCCGTGCAGCGTGATCGACGAGCGATTGCTTCGACGGCATGGCGATACCGATCGCGCGTGGCAAAGTCCATGCCTGCATAGACGCCCGCAGGATCCCGACTCAGTGTCTGCTCGACAAGACTCTGGTCGGCAACAAATTTTCGCCAATCGTTGACCGCCAGAAACCGCAGACTGGTAATACTGTTGCCCACCGACACCTGATCGGCAGCCTGAGCTTTACCTTCGGCCAGGATCAGTTGTTCGGTTGTTTGTCCCTGATCTGCCAGTCGCTGCTCGAGCCAGCTGCTGGCAAATGAAAAATTCGGGTTCTGTCCCTGCAGGTGCCGAGTCAGCTCGGCCAGAAACGCACCGGACAGCGGTGGATTCTCACGAGCCATATCCGCAAGTACAAGAACCAGATCGGTCGGCTTCTGTTCGACCGTGCGAATCATCTGTTCGGCCCAGTCGCTGGCCTGATCGCGATCGCAGCGTCCCTGAGAAATACGTACTGCCACACGCCGGAGATTCTCAATCAGGGCCAGGCGCAGCATCAATGGCAACGCCCAGAGCTCACCCAGCTTCAGCGGCACAATCGATTGATACGCAGTCAGGAATCCTGTCAGATTCGCGGCATCCATTCGACCGTCGGCATGGGCAATCAATTCCAGCGCAATATCATAGACGCGAGGAAAGTCTGCCCCGGAGCCCGCCGCCAGTCTGGGCAGCTCACTACTGTAAGATCGCGGGAGCAATCTCCGCGTAGATCGTATCTGTTCTTCAATCAGATAGAAATTGTCGAGCAACCATTCCGCCGCCGGTGCGATTCTTCGATCACGCGCCGCTGCGGCTGCGATCAAGTCGTACGTATCGACAAGGACTCGCTCATTTTGCGCCAGCCGCGGCAGGAGCCTGTCATCCGCCGGACCAGTCGCCAGCCGATGAGTCCCCGCGATGGTTCGTGCATGTCGTTCCAGCTGTTCGACGTTCAGCAGCTCAGCCCGGAGCGGAAGTTCCTCGACAAGCGTCAATGGTCCGACGCCCTTGCAGGCACTCTTCCGCCAACACATGATTCGGCTGATTCGATTCGTAATTCCCGGCAACTGCATGTATTAAAGTCCCTTGGTTGTTTCACAGAATCCGTAGGGTGTGACAAGCGAATGCGCCGGCACACCAAGTCGATCTTACGGTGTGCCTGCGCGATGCTTGTCACACCCTACAGCACACGGAGGGCTGACGCCCAGCCGCTCGCCTTTGTCTCATTGAAATCGCGGAGCTTCCGTCAGCGAGAACACCACGACTTCTTCACCGGTCACCGTGCTGATGTCATGATGCATGCTGCGAACCTTCACGCCCGCGGCTTCATGGACCAGGGATTCCAGCATCGGTCTGGCCAACTCCAGTAACTGTTTCCTGGTCTGCTTGATGAGATCCCGGCCCTTTTCCGGCGATGCGGATTTACCCAGTTGCCGTTCCGCCAGCGTCAGCACGCCCATGATTCGCACGATCAGCATGTCTTTGATCAGATGTGCGTGAATGCGTTCAGAGCGCCATCCGAGGTACTCGTCCTGAAACCTGATAATGCCGTCGCAGATTGCGGCTTCGCATTCGGCCTGTGTCAGAGTCTTTGATGGCCGCTCACTGCGGAGTTTGCGGGCTTCACCGATTGGCAGACGTCTGTCGGTCGCGGGTTGAGCTATCGACCTCGGACGTATCGGTGGCGCACTTATTTCCGGGACAATCGGAGCGATGTTGGCCAGCACCATTCTCACGGCAGTCAGTGTCACCGGCTTATAGAGCACCAGATCGCAACCGGCCTTCATCGCGAGTGCGTGGTATTCGTCGCCCTTCTGGCCGGTGATGGCGACAATTTTCATGTTGGCGAAAGCCGGGATCTGACGAAATCGCGTCACCAGGGTGCAGCCGTCCATTCCCGGCATCAGCAGGTCCACGAGCATCAGATCCGGACGAAACGCCGTCGCCACATCCAGCGCCTGGACGCCACCGTAGGTCACATGCACTTCGTTGTCGAGTTCTTCCAGTAGCAACCCCAGCGCGTCGGCACCGTCCCGATTGTCATCGACAACGAGGACTCGCAGAGGTTTGTGTTCGTTGGTTGGCATTTATTGATTTTCCTTAGTCAGTTAGTCAGAGTAGGTCCTTTCTTCCGGAAAGGACTGTGTTTAGTAGGTCCTTTCTTCCGGAAAGGACTGTGTTTAGTAGGTCCTTTCTTCCGGAAAGGACTGTGTTT
>JAYSPO010000896.1:0-6549 GCA_043722015.1 Candidatus Kuenenia sp.
GGCGTGCACTGGAGATGAACTGCCGACCCGTTGGGCCTGGACGATGGTTTGGTGGCGATTTCCCTGGCCCGCTGGGCCAGGCTATCTGAACTGCTGGCCGTTTGGGCCGAAACACAACAACGCCGTTCGGCCGACTCAGCAAAACCTTTGCCACAGGACGCCGCGACGGTGATTTGATAGTGTTGCGGGCGAAGCCCTCGCTGTTTTTTGCGGCGATTCACACCCGGCGTTCTGGCAGAAACGGCGCAAACATCGCCACCCAGGTTTATACTCCGCGCGGCCGGAAATGAGTCCGGCGAGCGGAGCGGCGTGAGCCCTCCGGTCTCGTTTCGTACCGGCAAGCTGACGCATGCCGCTCGCCAATTCTCTCACTCATGACCCTCGGAGTATGGCATCAAGCCGCTCCCAGGAAGTGCGAGAGCTCGCTTCACAGTGGCGGAATTTGCCGAATTTTGACGTCAACTGCGGAGTTGTCACGATTTGTGGCAGCGCAACGCTGTGAATCTCATTGAGTTGCAAATCCGTCCGCTGTTATACAACCACTGCGATCTGTTGCAGGCGGGCTTGCTGCATCGATCTCATGATGCGTATTTTTTTGTTGCTGACTGCTGGATTACAACAGCGGGAGTTTTTTCATGGCATTTCGCTGTATCCTGTTCTGGTCAATCGCGAGTCTTGGGTCTGTCTGCTTTGGACAGGGACTGCGGATTTCCACGCATGTGTATGATCTGGAAAGAGCGGCTGCACCAGGAGAGATGTTGAGCAGCAGCCTGAGCCTGTGTCACAATGGGCGGATTTATGACTATGTCAATGCCGCCGATGAAGTGGTGATTTTTGATCCGGTCGAACGACAATTCACGATCCTGAACAATTCTCGTGACTTATCCACGACACTGACGTTCGATGAAATTCGGCACAAGATGGATTCCCTTGAACCCAGGACCACAAAGTACATTCAGGAACTGCGCGCAACCGGAACACCTTCGGCTGCACGCATGGCAGACGCGATTACCTTCCAGTTGCATCCGAAGTTTGAGCAGTCGTTCGACCCGATGAAGGAGACACTGGTGTTGTCGTCTCCTTCGTTGACGTATCGCGTTGAGACATGCAAGTGGGCCGAAGCTGATCAGGTGCAGCGCTATCTGGCGTATGCTGACTGGACCGCTCGGCTGAATTTTATCCTGCATCCAAACAGCCTGCTTCCCGAGCCGCGAATCGCGCTCAACGAAGCGCTCCGGGGGCTGAAAGGTCGCATGCCGGTCAGCGTTGAGCTGGATCTGCGCCCGGGTGACAATCGGCATCTGCGAGCCGCTCATCAATTGACTCGCACGCTGAGCGAAGACGATCATCGTCTGATTGCACAATGGGAAGTGGATCTGAAATCGAAGAGAGTTCAAAGAGTTCCGTTTCTCAGCTATCAGCAGTCCGTCCTGATTTCGAAATCACGCTGAGAGCATCCGGTACTTTACTGATTGCGATTTCCGGACGAAACGTAAGCTCCAATCACGATGATGATCCCGACAAAGCCGACGATTGCGGATATCACTGACGGGCCTGGCTTTGTGGATCCAGGAGTCGTGCTTCCGGTCGCATAAACTGCAGCGTACTCCCAATCCGACTGCGTTGTTGCTGGTAGTTCGTCGGGTTCTCCAATGGCCTGAATCTCAGACGGTCCGATGGTGACTGCAATTTCGGTCGGGATCACCGCCTCGCCGTCAACGTCAACAAGTGCATCCGACGCATTGTCGGTGCTGTGGTTTGCAGTTTCGTGTTGCGCTGTCGCGGAGCGTGTTTCTGTGGACTCTGCGATTGGATTGTCGTCTGCGTTCTGATCCTGTTCCGCAGGACGTGCGGCGTATTCAGTTCTCCAAAAGCCCGAGTCGTATCCGAGAGCACCGAATGCGGATTGCCGGACATCGCCGCCGGAAGTGTTTGATGTGAACTGTGACGAAAGCTGCAAAGGCGATGGGTCAATCTGCGGCATCGAAGCGACACTCGGCACTCTCTGAATGACGATCAGAGTCAGGCCAACGCATAACAGGATGTGTTTGAATCGCATGATCAGATCCAGAGAGTGAACGAAAGGTCGCCAAGCCCTAGCGCGGCGAAGCCGCAAATCCGAGGTCCGAATTTCGAAATCCGAAAGAACCAGGGTCGAAAAGATGCTCGCAAAATGCGCAGTTGTTGAAAAGATAAGGATCTAACTCGTACGAAACAGCATTCGCTGTGCCGACGTGGGAATTCAATACCCTCCTGCCATTGGCAACGCATGTCTCTGTTGCAGAATAACGTGATCTTTGCCGCTCCGATCCTTTCCAAAACACGGCGGTTCGCAAACGCCTGGGCTTGGAAAAGGGATCAGGAACCAATAGTGCGCAGCACCCTTCGGGCCATTTGGCTATTGTTTCCTGACTCCTTTTCCAAGCCCGCCATGTGCACATCCCATTGCCGATAGGCGATGCCGGATTGCATCATTTGTGTCGCTGAAACGACACGCAGTCTCAGTTCAACGCAGTCTGCGGCACGGCAATTGCCTGATTTCTCCAAAGCGCCGTTTGCCTGCCGACCTGAACCACGAAGCATTGGTTTTTCCGACCTCAGGCGCGGCATTGACCATGCTTTATCTGATCCAATACACTTGGCGGGCTTTGACTTACGACAAAACTGCCTTTTTCCGATCCGAGTCGATCGGACTGCCGATGCGGCAGTTCGTTTTCTTCTGCCCGGATCAAGGATCTCTCACCTAGAATCTCAGGACGATCGCGAGACATGGAGTTTCTGGAAAAAGTAGGCGACTTCTTCGAAGTTGCCAGCGGAAAACTTGTACGCGGCATCACGACGCTGTTTGGTTCGTCGAACGAACGTCACATCAAGCGTCTGGGCTTTATCCGCGATAAACAGGGAAATACAACCATCCTTCCCGGTTCGATGCTTGATCGCATCAACTCGCTGGAACCTGAATGGCAAAAACTTTCAGACGACGAACTTCGTCAGACCGCATCGCGTTTTCGCGCGCGGATACTCAAGGGCGAAACGCTGGACGATCTGATGCCGGAAGCCTTCGCTGCCGTCCGTGAATCCAGTCGTCGGTTTCTGAAAATGCGTCACTACGAAGTCCAGATGATCGGAGGTTACATTCTTCACAAAGGCATGATTTCCGAAATGGTCACCGGCGAAGGCAAGACGCTCGTGTCATCGCTGCCAGCCTTTCTGAATGCGCTTGTCGGCAAAGTTCATGTCGTCACAGTCAACGACTACCTCGCTCAGCGCGATATGGAATGGATGGGACCGATCCATCTGAATCTGGGTCTGACGGTCGGCGCGATTCAGTCCAACATGTCATCGTCCCAGCGGCAGGTGCATTACGCGTGCGACATCACCTACGGCACCAGCAATCAGTTTGGCTTCGACTACCTGCGCGACAACATGAAGCCCACAAAGGATCAGCAGGTCCAGGGACCGATGGACTACGCCATCGTTGATGAAATTGACAACATCCTGATCGACGAAGCACGTACGCCGCTCATCATTTCCGGACCAGCCCACGACAACCTCGAAAAATACCCGCGCGCCGATGCCATTGCGCGGCAACTGAAAAAAGATACGGACTTCGAGGTCAAAGAAAAAGAACACACTTGCCATCTGACAGAAGACGGCGTGCGCCGGGCAGAACAACTGGCGGGAGTGGAAAGCTTCTACACCGCCGGCAACATGGAATGGCCGCACCTCCTGGATAATTCACTGAAAGCGCATTTCCTGTACAAGCGCGATGTGAACTATGTGGTTGAAAAAGGTGAAGTCGTCATTGTTGACGAAAACACCGGTCGCAAAATGGAAGGTCGCCAGTGGAGCGACGGACTGCACCAGGCGGTTGAAGCGAAAGAAGGCGTCAAGATCAAGGAGGAATCACAGACGCTGGCCACGATCACGCTGCAGAACTATTTCAAGCTGTACAAGAAGCTGGCGGGGATGACTGGTACGGCGATGACCGAATCCGAAGAGTTCCTCAAGATCTACAGTCTGGACGTCGTGGCCATTCCCACCAACCGCCCGATGCAGCGGAAAAATTATCCCGACAACATCTACGGCACTGAGAAAGAAAAATGGGATGCCGTCATTCAGGAGATCCTTGAAGTTCACGCGACCGGTCGTCCGCTGCTCGTCGGAACGACGTCGATTGAATTATCAGAGATGCTCAGCCACCGTCTGGTCCGTAAGGGTGTGCCTCACAACGTGCTGAACGCAAAGTTCCACGAACGCGAAGCGGAAATTGTGGCTCAGGCGGGCCGCAAGAGTGCCGTCACAATTGCCACCAACATGGCCGGTCGCGGGACGGACATCATTCTCGGAGGCAACCCCGAACATGCGGCATGGGAAGAACTCAAGGCGAAATTTTCGTCGCGGCTGGACGTACCAAAATTCGAATGGGATGCGCTCACCAGACACATCGCCGAGCGTGAAGGCATGGTGGCAGAGTCTAAGGTCGTCACGGAAATCGGCGGCCTGCATGTCGTCGGCACGGAACGACATGACTCACGCCGGATCGACCTGCAGTTGCGTGGTCGAGCCGGACGTCAGGGGGATCCCGGTTCCAGTCGCTTCTTCATCTCGCTCGACGACAAACTGATGCGTCTGTTTGCCGGTGACGCCGTGAAACGCATCATGCAGTGGGCAGGACTGAAGGAAGGCGAACCGATCGTGAGTTCCATGGTCACGCGTCGTATCGAAGGGGCTCAGAAAAAACGCGAAGAGCAACACTTCGACCAGCGCAAGAATCTGCTGGAATACGACGAGGTGATGGACGAACAGCGCAAGCGCACCTACTCGTATCGTCAGAAAATTCTGGACGGCGTCGATTGTCGCAGTCTGCTGCTGGGAATGATCAACGACGAAATCGCCCGCTGGACAGGTCAGTTCCTGGCAAAAGATTATCGCTGGGAAACGATTGTGGGCTGGGTGGGGCAGAATCTGAATCTGGAAATTGAGGCGTCCGATATCCGTGATATGGCACGTCCGGAACTGGAACAGTACCTTCGCGATGAAAGCGAACGTCAGGGTGAAATTCTGATCTACGAACAGATCGATGTGGACTTGCCCGAAGACGCAGAAAGTAAACTGGACTGGAACTGGCTGGCACTCAGCAAGTGGGCAAATCGTCACTTCGGATTATCACTTCAGGACAGAGATCTTCGCAAGTACGAACGCGAAGCACTGGCACCGGCGATGTTGCATCTTGCAAAGGAAGCCATGGCTCGCCGGGACTTCGCTCCGCTGGACGATTTTCTGGACCCGCATTTTCCGCAAAAGTCACTGACTGGCTGGGCGAACTTCAACTTCCTGCTGGGCATGAAGCCCGACGAACTGCTCGGCAAAGAGCAATCAGACATCGTCAATCTGTTGCAGGAACGAGTCCGTTCACGCTACGACGATAAAGAAGTGACCTTTCCTGTCTCAGTGGGGATGCACAATTTTCTGGCTGGCGACGGTAAAGAAAATGAACGCTTCAACCGCGAAAAACTGGCGCGCTGGGCGAATACACGGTTTCGTTCTGAGTTTATTCCGGAACAGTTCTCTGAACTGCAGTCTGCGCAGATTTATGAAACTCTCGTCGCCACCAGCCGACAGTTTCTGTCGCGACGACCAGATCGGGAAAAGGTCGAAGCCCGGCTCAATGAGATTCTCGGCACAGACTCTGCAGAAACCAATCTGATCAGCGAACAGCAGATTCAGGATTTGCTCACATGGGCCGATGCCGAGCATAGTTTGACGCTGAATGATGCAAATCTGCGGAAAATGAATGCGTTGCAGGTCAGGCTCGAGCTGTTGCAGGGGATTGAACAGGTTTTCAGACCGGAAATGCGGCAGACAGAGCGCTCCGTCCTCCTGGAATTCCTCGACACCGCATGGAAAGATCATCTTTACTTCATGGGGCATCTGAAGCAGGGCATCGGCTTCATGGGTTATGCTCAGAAAGATCCCCGCACCGAGTACAAACGCGAAGGACGTCGAGCCTTCCTGGCGATGTGGGATCGCATTGCCGAACAGGTGACTCAGGCCGTGTTTCGGATTGAACATGAAAGTCCGGCTTTTGTCGGATCACTCTGGCGCATCTCGGCGACCGAGCACGACGTGGCTCCCCCGCTGCCGGTCGACAACAAGGTCGATGAACTGCAGACCAACGCACCGGAAGCCGGAGAAGAAGGCAGGACGATCGCTCCGATCGTCAATGACTCGCCTCGCGTCGGACGCAACGATGATTGCCCCTGCGGCAGTGGCAAGAAGTATAAGAAGTGCTGCGGCAAGTAATTCTGCAACGGGAAAAGGATTTCGAAACCGTTCACGCTTCAGAACGAAACCTGCGCAAGCAACCACAGATAAACACAAATTCACACAGATAGAAATCCACATTCAATCTGTACTACTAACGATCAGAATGTTCGCGTGGCGCGCAGAAATTCGGTTGCAGTCCAAGAGGAGGCTCAGGGACCGCCAGAGGCAAAATACAAATCGCATTCTTAACCACGGAGGGCACGGAGATCACGGAGGGAA
>JAYSPO010000897.1:0-3758 GCA_043722015.1 Candidatus Kuenenia sp.
GAAAGGTTTTCAGACAGGACCCGCGACGCACAATGCTCACGGTGGACGCTCCCGAACGTTCCCATTGGAAGCCATGATTGTCTGGTTATCGTGTTTTCATGTCCAGCGAAACGTTTTGATTCCGCTCATCCCGAATTTATAACTGGCTGTATGTTCAGTAATCGTATCACCAAAGCGCAGGTTCTGCCAATTGGAATGGTTACGCCATGTGATTATGGGCTCAAATGTTCAGTGCATGCTGAAGCCTGTACTCCAACGAAAGCCCCGTATGATGGACATTCATGTCCGTCGCACAGCCAATCAATGCCTTCGAAGTTGAGACCTTCCGTGCAATGGAATCTTGCCACCAAGTCGTGTTTTTCTGTCATATCTCGGACAAGAATGTCCAAGGTACAGAAATCACGAATCAACGTTGCCACGTTGCCTTTGCAACGTTTCAAGGTACTCCGACGTAAAACCCGTTACTTCAAATTGGCCCGATTGAAACCCTATCGTTTTTAGCTTTACCCCAGGGAATTCAGTTTGCGATATCCGCAAAGAGATCCGGCGGAATAGCAGGACAACGAGGCCCAGGACGAGAATGAACAACAACATCGGAACGACAGACATCGTGAGGGTTCCGATTCGTACAACATTTGCACCAACGACAGCGACAAGAATTGTGGCACCGGTGACCATAAGGCCCATCTGTTTTCGTTGTCTGCGCCGCACCATCTGATGCACATATACCGTCAAAACGCCTCCCGGTGTTAAGACCACGGTGCTTACGAGCACAAGTTGAACGATGCAAATCCACAGCAATGGCAGCCATTTTGTCGATTGAAAACCTTCGACCAGGAGATGGAGAGGAGTATTTGGAAATTGAAGATTTATGAAGATTGCGGCTGGCAACATTGCAGTCAAAACGGATGCACCAATGATAACAATTCTTGCGAGTTTCGATGTCCATGAGAGAACGATCCGGTGTCTTTGCAGATTCTCTATGCTTCCTGTCACGAGGCAAATCTTCGGAAGCTCCAACCCCGCTCGGCAACGAATTCCCTGTTCGGTCAATTGGAACTCGTGATGCGTCGTACCTCGCTTTGCGTGCGGTTCTGCAGTTGGTGCGGAGTACGGATTGTCATGATTCATTGTCATAGGATTTACCACGCATCCGCTGGAGCCGCCGTTCTGGAATACAGATTGTTGCATGACTCATCGAACAGACCCACCTGATTCCACGGCCCAATCGCGGGTTTCAGCCATTTGGAGAACTCTGATTCTGCGACACTGCAACGCGCAGCGCCCAATCGTTGCCGGGCCTCGCGCAGCATGGCACGAAACGCCACATCATTCGCTCGCAGAAAACTGACATCGCCGATCTTTGCTGCCGGAGTTTGCTCCATGCTGGTCGCGGCCGCGAAGTAGAGCATGCCCCAGAGGCACCAAAGCCGAAACGACGGAATGGCTTCGTAGCAGCCTTCGACCAACTCATCGACAAATCGAATCTCTTCAATCAGCGAATCGGAGTATTCTCGCAGGCGTTGTTCGCGTTCAGTGAAATCGTTCGTAGTGACAAGAATTTCTGCCAGACGCGAAATGCTGAAAAGAGTATGAGCGATCCCGGTGCTGTGCAACGGGTCGATGAAACCAACCGTATTTGTGATCGCCGCCCAGTTGCGGCCAGCCCCCTGCCCTGCGAGTCGCTGAATGCGTTTGGTGCTCTGCAGCCCGGACTCCGGCCTGACGATCCTTGCCTTCTGGAACTGCCGTGACAGAAACGGCGATCTGGCAATTCGCCAATTCCATTCCTCAGTCGGCGTTGCGAATTTCTGTAGCACTCGATTTGCCTCCGGACGCTCATCAATCATGAATCCAGCACTCAGCGAATCGTCATCGAAACGCAGTTGCCACATCCAGCCATCCGGAAGCACTTGATGTACGGCCGCGTCATCGCAGCGGTACGGAAACGGCTCGACATCGATCGAGGTGTCCAGCAGCAGGCGCTCACACGTTGCCGCCGATTCGAAGTGTGCGAAGATCGATCGCGAATCTGTCTTCAGGAGATGTGTATGATCAGGGATGTTCAAAAACTTCAGTACGCCATTTGGTGAACCGGTGGCGTCGATCAGAAAAGGAGCCTGGATGTTGATTGACTGGGGATCGGAGTCAGATTCCCGTCGGCGGAGCGACGGGTCTACGGTACCGGCGGCTGTCCCCTCAAGTGTCCATTGGTTGTCGTGCTGAGTCAAGGAATACTGACATTGCTGAAATGCCATGACTCCGGACGACTGCGCCAGTTCGAACAGAAACTGATCCACGTCGCTCCGGAGCCAGTGCGTATCGGAATGCTCGTCATCGACGCTGGCCGACACCAGCAGGCGTCGTGCATCAAAGCTACTCGAACTCAGATCGTCGCCGGCAGTCTGATCGAGATACGTGAATCCTCGTTTTTTCCCGCACAGCACTTCAGGGTATTCACGCTTCCAGGTTCCCCAGTGACACAAGGGCCGCAGTTCCGGAAGTCCATAGCGTTGCACCATCTGAGCCAGTGTGCGATCGGCCATCGGTGTCGAAGATTCTCCGATCGCAAACCTCGGATGCCGACTGCGATCCACCATGGCGACTGATTTCCCCGCGCGGGCCAGAATCAATGCCAGTAAACTGCCGCCAAAGCCGGAGCCCAGGATCAGGATATCTGTCTTCATGTTTTGTAGCTTGGACATTCATGTCCGAGTTTTCCATTGAGAGTCATGCGCAAAACGGCAGTGCGCCGCAATATCCGCTCAACCGAAGACGGACAAGAATGTCCATCCTATCATGCCAGTCGCCTCTTGGTGCAAATTCATCGTCTCAAGTCTCGCCATCTGTGAATCCGCTTCAGCCGGCTCATCCGCGAACTGCCGCGCGTCCCAAAGGTCAGCAAACACACGACCTCGTTTCCACGACAGACATTCGCGCATCACCAATTCCAACGACGACAAGCGAGGTGGCGTAAACAAACCCTGTTGCCCGAGTTGTTCCATAATCCCATTGCCTGCCCGTACCGGAATGACGGCACAGCAACTGACGCCGCAGTCAAATGCAAAGCGAACTGAATCAATTGCTCGTTCGACCCCCTGCTCTTCCGATGTCCATGGCGGTTTCAGCAGGACGAAGGCGCGCATGCGGATCTGAGACTTCAGCAGGAGTTCGCAACTGCGGGCAAAATCCTCAACGGTCATCTGCTTGTTAAGCTTTGCCAGTGTAGGTGCATGAGATGTCTCAAGGCCCAGCGCAATTTCCAGTTGCGTGTCCAGCAGTTGCTGAAACTCGCCGCAACGTGCATCACACAGGCGAGGATGATTCTCAACGATCACCGTTTGAAAATGTCGAACTCGATCAGCGATCTCCGGCAGGTCAGCGTTCGGAATGGCCTTCGGATCGAAGAAGTTGCCGCTGTTGTAGAGCTTCACATGCTTCGCTGGTGGCAGGCGAGACAAGGCAAAATCGATCTGGCCAGGAATCGCTCCCAGCGGCACAGTTTCCTCTGTGGTGTTCTTCCACAGGTCGCACATCAGACATCGGAACGGACATTCGCGATTCGTCAGAAATATCGTCGAAACATCTTCGACAACACCGGCGGCCGAATACTCCGGCTCATTCAGAAAATGATACGGCCTCCAGGGATCAACCACATTGCGCGCACCGCGAGCGGCAAGAATGGAACGATCCGGGATAGCAGTTTCGAGGTTCATATTTCTCAGATCCGGGCTTGGAAAAGGGGTCAGGAACCAATA
>JAYSPO010000898.1:0-3773 GCA_043722015.1 Candidatus Kuenenia sp.
TCGGCGAAATGCCGGAACTACGCTCCGCTTGGTCCGGCCTACCCCAAAATCAAGCCTTGACAAGGCACTAACCTTGATGGGCCGCCGGATGTGCCATCAGCGGAGTCGGAGCGCGAAGCTGCCTGATCATGGTCGTGATGTAAGTCTCATTTTGTGCGTCGGTGCTCATGGCAACATCGAGTGGAGTTTCGTCGAAACAATTCCTGACTGTTGTGCTGGCCCCTGCTTCGATGAGCAGCCAGACGGCAAGCTGATTTCCCGACTGGCAGGCAACGTGCAACAAACTATCGGAGTGCCGGTTCACCGCACGGTCGATCATTTGTCGCTGAGCCATGGCAACGCAGGGAGGTGCAAACATTTGCCCCACGAATACGGCCGAGAGAATTTCTTCGTCTTCCTGCCGCAGCATCTCCGACACAGGATCGCTGCCGTACACGCGAGCAACTGAACCAACGGAAATACTCTTCCGCAATTCAAACTCCTGAACGGTCGAAAACGAAACGGGCTTGCCAGGTCTGGCACTGGATTGCCTGTCAGATCCTGTCATTGCATACGTGAGGTATTCAGAATTCCATGCACGTCTGGCAGCCACAGCAAACGGCACAGCAAGGATAAGTCCAACGGCAACTACCCGAAACATTTTTGTACCCGATGCGCGATGCAACATCGAAAAACAGGCGGGATAAATCATGGTTTAAATCCTTGAAGTTCAACAATCCAGGCTAAGCCTGATAAAGGTTGCCGGATTGTTCGCCAGCCGTCCTGAATTCCTGGACCACGCGACAATAAATCAGCGAATCGGCGAACGTCCGGTTCAGCTTCGAGTCACGAGTCCGCACTCTTTGCCGGAACCAGGTGACCGACATTGCAAAGGGGACATTCGGCACGGCGAAAAACGCAGAAATTGCCTTTTTCGATCAGATTCGGCAAAAAAAAGAAATCGCCTGGAACTTTCAGTTCTTCTCAATCGGGTCCAGTTCCTGCATGGCTCGAATCGATGCGTCGGTGTGCGGAAACTTATTGATCACTGACAACATCATGCGATCGCGATCACGTCCCTGGGGCACCTCGCGGGCTCGTTCAAAAAGCTCAGTGGCTTCCACTTCCTCGCGCTCCTGCAATGCCGTGAGTTCTGCGGCCAGTTTTTCCCGTCGCGCTTTTGAAAGGGATGACTTGATATGCTGAAACCGATGCACGGACACATTCTTCCGAGCATTGACATCACCTTCAACGAGTTGCGTCACATCACCCAGTTTGACCAGCAACTGGAAGGGATCTTTTGTGCGCCCGCTGCGCCATTCATACTGATTCACGATGACTGTATACCGACCCGACGGAGCAGTTCGGTCCAGCCAGCGGACGTTTTCAACAGGCTCCTCGGAAAACTTCTGATCCGTTTCGCTTGTTGTCGATGCATTCATGTCAACGTCCAGGTTCCCCTTGCAGATGGATGTGCGATGAAAATATGAAATGTGTTCTCCCGACGGAGCAATGACATGCAGATCGACATCGTTCAGTGTGTGCCATGCAAGTGAAAACTGGACTTCCCCGGTGCGCCCGCCTGCTTGTTCCACGCGGCCCCGGATTCCGGAAGCAATGGCAGCAACCGCCGTTGGAACTCCTGAACCAGACTGGTTCGCAGCGCTCGACGCAAACGCCGTCAGATCAATGTTTGTCTCCGCCGCCGCCCCGGTATCCGGCATGACGAGCGACGTGATTTCCGGCAGATTTAATGGAGTTGTTTCCGTCTCAAGTAATTCCGGATCAGACAAGTTGAACACAGCTTCACCTTCGCCCGGCAGCTCGTTGAAGTGGACTTCTGTAGACAACGGAGCTGAAGTATCCTGCTGAGCAGACATGATCAGACTCAGTGCAAGCAGTGCCACGAGATGAATCACAATACTCGTTCCGCTGCTGCCGAGCACTCTTCGCACGGGAACACGCGCTGAGGCCGCATCAGCGCTTTCGCTCGCTGGAACGATGTGCACAGGCTGCCTGAGATGTTCTGACGTCGTCGCCATACCGCCATTGTGCCGCACATGATCAGCAACTCAAGCCATGGACTTACGGTTTTGCCGGAATTCCGACCAGGCGAGCGGCAGGACGTAGGCCGACTTCGCCGAAGTCGGCCCAGCAGATTTCAGCGAAATCTGCCTACTCGTTTCGGTTGCGGGCGAAGCCCGCGTTGGGTTTATCTGCGTTCATTTGTGCTTTTTTTCACGCGTTTCGTATTGGTCTCCGAATGGCCTCAATGATGGCACTATTGTCCAGTTCACCCAGGCCCAGGGCCTCAGCCTGTTCCAGGAGTCGTCGATGCGTGTCTGCCAGCGGCAGACTGAGTCCGGCGGCAGATGCGGCGTGCAGCATCAGACGGACATCCTTCAGATGCTGCGAGAGTTTTGCCTGAGTCGTGAAGTCGCCATCGATCATCTTTCGTCCCTTGGTGTCCATCTGCCGCGAATAGGCAGCACTCCCGCGAAGCACTTCGAGCGCAGATACGGGATCAATGCCGAGGGATTCGGCAAACACAAGACCTTCCGCGAGGGCCGCTCGATTCAGTCCAAGCACAAGGTTAGTGACCAACTTCATTTTGGCGGCGTTGCCGCTGGCCCCAACAAAAAACACGTTCTTGCCAAGAGCAGGCCAAAGATCATGGCAGGCATCAAACGCCCGCTGTTGGCCGCTGACGATGACGGTTGCTTCGCCCTGCCGCGTCTGTTCACTGGAACCAGAAATCGGTGAATCCAGATAACTCGCCCCCGATTCCGCCAACCTCTGTTCCCAGATGACACTTTGTTCCGGGTCGCCGGTCGTCGTGTCGATCACAATCTGCCCGTTTCGCAAACTGTTCTTCAGACGCTGCAGGACCGCTTCCACCACGTCGCTGGAATACAGACTTACAATCACGCGGTCACAGTCGGCAAGCGGATTGTCACTCCACACGGCCCCACGGTCCACAAGCGGCTCAGCCTTTTCGCGTGTGCGATTCCAGACGTACGGCACGAATTGATATTCGAGCAGCCGATCGACGATTGCCGTGCCCATCAGTCCCAGCCCGATCACACCAATTCGCAGATCAGATTCAATCGACTTCATTGGCAAATCGTCTCATGCAAAAAGCCCACACGGTGCAACTGCGCCGTGTGGGCCTGAATTCTGCTCTCGGGAAATGTTACCAGGAATCTTGGTTGAGTCTGTAGGCCGGACCAAGCGAAGCGCCGTTCCGGCAATGCCAGACACCTGCCGGAACTGCGCTGCGCTTGGTCCGGCCTACCTCAAAATCCAGCATTGACGTAGCAGAGCGCCGACTATTTTCCGGTCTTGGCTGTCTGCAGACTTCGCAGAAGTTCCAGGTAGTCGATGCTGATGTTGACCAGTTCCTTATTGTAGAAATCTTCCGGGAAGATGTCTTTCTTTTCGCCGCCATTGGCTTGTTTGATGGCTTCTTCCTCTTCCTTCTGCTCCTGCTTCATTTCTTCTTCTTCAGCTCGCAGCACACTCTCATTCAGCGAGATCGTCTTGTCGTTCTTGCGTTCGAGGTACTTCGCAATCAGTCGATTGATCTGTGTGAAGTCTTTGTCCGTGGACAGACGCGTTTCACTGGTCTGCTGAAGCTGTGACACGATGGCGTCTGTGACCTGAGCAGAAAATGGCGAGTAACTGGCACGCGTGATGCGGTCGAATTCCAACGCGTTGTCCAGAGAGTCTTCACCGATCTCACGAACGTTCAGCAGCGAGGGAAGAAGAAGAAATGAAGCAGGAGCAGAAGGAAG
>JAYSPO010000899.1:0-21701 GCA_043722015.1 Candidatus Kuenenia sp.
CAAGCGGGAATCGCCTACGCCTGCGGCTCGCCGTTAAACGAATTATGCCAACATAATTCTGGACAGGTGCTTACAGGTTCAATTGCAACAAATTGACCGCAATGCGTTGCTTCAAGCCGACTTCTCAGTTCAAGTTCGTAAACTTCTTTGGCTCTTTCAGCAATTGACATTCTTTGTCCTCCTTCACAGACGTACTCCGGTTCTCTGTGACAGGATTGTAAGTACTCAGTGGGAAGGCGAACCGCCATAGGTCGCACATCCGCTCCACGTCGCCGCGTGGCCGTCCTTTCGACCGCCACTCGTCGCTGGTCGCGGCGTGGCCGCGAAGTCCTGCTCGGCAAGCAGGACCTACCGAAATCCGCGACTGCACCCAAATCATCGTTGATCATTCAACTGACGGTATTTCGTGCGGTACTTGTCGTACAATTGAGTGTGGCGGCTGGTGAGATCGATCTTACGGCCCTGAATCCATGCGGCGGTGACTTGAGTTTCGGTTTCCAGAGGATCACCGTCGCTCACGAACAGCGTGGCGTCCTTGCCGATTTCCAGAGTCCCGACACGATCTGCGATGCCCAGAATTTCAGCCGGGTATTGGGTGACTGATCGCAGAGCGTCTTCGTACGGCAGACCATATGCTGCGGCTGTTGCGGCGTGATACGGCAGGTTGCGCGTGTTCCATGTTTCGGATCGACCGGTTCCGGAAATGCAGAACCGGATTTCTGCGCGACGCAGACGTTCGGGAAGAGTGTACGACGAATCGTATTCTTCGTGGTCGCGACGCGGATCTTTGTGGACGGCATCGACAATGACAGGCACGTCGTAACGTCGCAGCAGCTCGGCACACATCTCCGCATCATGGCCGCCCAGCAGAATGATCTTCACATTCTGCTCGACGCCAAACGCCACAGCTGCCTGAATCTGGTTCGCGCGATCCGCCGCAATCAGCAGCGGTATCTGACCTTCGACGACCGGGATCATGGAATCCAGGCGACTGTCGAACGGCTGATCCGCCGGATTGGCGGCACGGGCTTTGATGTAGGTCCGTGTGTTTTCAAACAGTGCACGCAGATCTTTAAGGGCCTGGCTGCGCTCCCGATCCCTGTCTTCAAGATGGCCTTCCGGCTCAGTCACCGGGCCGGGCGTCATCACCGGTGCCGTCCGAGGCCAGTTGATGACCAGCGCGTAGTCAGGTTTCAGCGTCATGTCTTCATACGTCCAACCGTCGAGTAGCAGCACGCTCGCCTTGCCACTGACAAGACCCCCCGAAGGCGCACTGACGGCGATCAGCACGCCATTCGCTCGAGTGACGGGAATCAGTTCACTGTCGGGATTCACACTCACATGCGCGCGGACGTTCGGATTGATCGATCCGATTTCCGTCATATCGAGCGTGGCGCGAGTCGATGAAATTTCTGTCAGGCCCATGTGCGAATGGGATTCAATCAGGCTGGGGTAGACATGTTGACCTTTGAGGTCAATCACAACCGCATCTTCCGGCGGTTTCATGCGACGTCCCAGGTCCACGATTTTGCCGTTGTCGAAAATCAATGTCCCGTCGTCAATCGCGGGCCCGCTGATCGGGTGCAGCACGCCGTTGATTAAGGCGATTGGCTTCTTTTGCGGCGCCCCGGGGATCTGATCGGAAGCGACAACCGTGGCAGGTATGATCGAAGCGACGAGGCAGACTGTGAGGAATTTGAATTGCAACGCACGCGTCATAATGAGGGATCCGGTTGAGTCAGGATTGTGACTTTATCGAAAAATGTCGAGCGATGTTGAGGTGTCGCATGTGACAGGAAATATGTCAGCTGGTCCAATGAATCACAGTCGGCGGAGCGACTGAGCTACGTAGGCGATGTCGCTCCGCGACTCGCATGCGTGTCCTTACACTCACCGCAACCAACGCCTCGTTGCGTCTGCCGTCCTCTTCGCTTTTCATTTCTTGTCATTCTGATGGTTGAAGTGGTGGCAGAATTCGTCATACCGGGGCCAGAGGTCGGCGGGATCGATATCGCGTTCTCCGACTTTTTTCATTTCTTCCCTGGATGACAGGATCTTCTGAATCAATGTATTTCGTTTCTGCAGTGACTCTGCCTGCATCTGACTATCCTCATCGCGGTGAAAGTAGCGGCGTCCATCGATCCATGTCTGTTCACACCGTGTGAAGTTGGAGAGCGGGTCGCCGTTCCAGACGACGAAGTCCGCGTGCTTGCCCGGTTCCAGGGAGCCCACCAGATGTTCAATTCGCAACTGTCGGGCGGGGTTGAGCGTGACGAATTTCAGTGCTTCTTCGCGCGGGACGCCACCGTACTTGATCGCCTTCGCAGCTTCCTGATTCAGATGCCGCGCCAGTTCGCCGTCGTCAGAGTTAAATGATACGACGACTCCCTGCTTGTGCATCAGAGCACCGGCGTGCGGGATCGCATCATAGACTTCAAATTTATAGGCCCACCAGTCTGAGAACGCCGACGCCATAGCACCGTGCTTCGCCATTTCGTCAGCGACTTTGTAACCTTCCAGAATGTGCTGGAATGTTCCGATGGTGACGTCGTACTCGTCCAGGATGCGAAGCAGGGCGAGGATCTCATCCTGTCGATAACTGTGACAATGAATCCAGCGGTGACCTTCCACGATCTCACGTAGTGCATCCAGTTCCAGGTCACGTCGCGGCGGCAGTCCACGGCGATCGGTCTGCCAGGCGTCCATCTTCTTTGCGTAGTCACGCGCGGCTTCGAAAGAGTCGCGGAACAGCTGTTCAACTCCCATGCGTGTCTGAGGATAGCGGGATGTGGGTCTTTGTGAATTGCTTTGTTTGACGTTCTCGCCGAGAGCAAACTTAATGCCCTGCGGTGCTTCGGCGAATTTCATATCTTCGCCCGTCATACCCCAGCGAAGTTTGATGACCTGGTTCTGGCCGCCGATCGGATTCGCCGATCCGTGCAGGATATTGGCGGCGGTGACACCGCCTGCCAGTTGACGATAAATCGTGATGTCATTGGCATCGACGAAGTCACCGACGCGGACTTCGCAGGTGATGGCCTGACTGGCTTCATTGACACCGCCATCCGTCGCCATGTGGGAATGGCAGTCGATAATTCCGGGCGAAATGTGCATGCCCTGGACGTCAATGATCTGGGCTCCCTCGGGGACTGAAACATCCTTGCCGACGGCCACGATGCCTGTGCTGTCAATCACAAGAGTACCGTCTTCAATAATGCCTTCCGGGCCACACGTCCAGATGGTGGCATGTACGAACGCCACTGCTTCTGAGACGGCCGGTGGTCCCGTTCGGCCGAACGCTCCGAGCGGATAATTGATCTCGAACGATGCGACGGCCGACTTCTTGTCCTCGCTCTTCTTGTCGTCGTCCTTGTCTTCGTGCTTGTCCTTCTCCTCAGCAACAGTTTCGGGTTTTGCCTCTTCCGGCTTCTCAGGCTCGGCCGGAGCCGGAGCATCCACACGCAGCGCACTGGTGATAGCCGAACTGCCGTCCGGCCAGACAATGCTGCCGATTGCCGCAGCGCGGTCTTTCTGCCCGGCATCTTTTTCTGTCAGTGTGAGCGATATTCGAATAACGCCATCAATGCCCCAGTCCTTACCATTGAATGTCGCCGACAACGCCGTGTCGTGGAGATGAACGCCGTCGAGTGTGAGGATCTCTTTGGGCTTTGGCTCCGCGTCGTCTTTTGATCCCGCATCCGGTTTGTCTTCGGCATCCGGGCTGGCATCATCTGCCGACGATGGTTTGCCTTCTCCGGGGGTTGCGTCGTGCTCTTCAGCAGCAGTTCCGTCCTTCGCTGTTTCACGCTTTGGCTTCCGGTCTTCAGCCTTCGGCACAGGCTGTCGAGAAACACGGCCTTTGAGCTTGCCGTCAGTGTCGGTGATTTCGATGAAGAGCTGATCCGGAAACTCAGCGACCTTGGCAATTTGCAGTTCAAAGTGCCCGTCGGCTTTCCGCGCGGGCTCCGGAGAATGCTCAAACCGCAGGCCATCCACCCATGTTTCGACGATCTTCGAGTCCTTTTCGAAAAGATCACCGTCGGTCACGACGAAACTGGCAAGTCGACCAGCTTGCAGTGTGCCCAGCTGATTCTCCACGCCCAGCATCTGTGCCGGAGTTACTGTCAGGGCTCGCAACGCGGAAGATTGCGACAGGCCGCGTTCGACGGCCTTTCGCAGACTTTTTAGAAAGTCTTTTTCGGAAGTCAATCCATCGGTGGTCAGGGCAAAGCGAATTCCCGCAGCGTCAACTCGTGCAGGATTTTCGGGTGCGATATCCCAGTGCAACAGCGACTCCAGCGTAGCATCCTGTGCGGCCTCCGGAGTGGCCACGTTGGGTGGTTTTGGAAACGCGAGTGGCAGAATGAGCGACCGCTTTGTCGCTGCGATTTCCGGCAACCGACGGTACTCATTGCCACTCCCTTTGATAATCAGAGCCAGACCGAACTCGGCGGCAAAGCGGTCGGCTCGCAGGACGAATTGTTCATTTGAGGCCGATACGATAATGGGCATTGTACCGGCAATTGCGGGTAGCAACGCTGCGAGTGCGTCGTTGTGTTCCGGACGCTGAAGCGAACTGTCCGCAGCATACGCGGCTTGTACATCGCGAAACCATTGGGCGTCGTACATGGCCTGCCGCGCCAGCGCGACGGCACCCATCGGACTTCCAGGGTATCCGTCCCGGCCTCGCCGCGAAACCGTCAACTGCAGGTGTTGAGCGACATTACCCACAAGCAGCGCAGTATTGGCATTGGTCCCGGTCAGGGCCACCAGCGCGCTGCGGCCTTTGATCACGCCGTCGGTCGGAGCGACAAGCTGTGCTACGAATCCCTGCCTGCGAAGCGCGGCGAGATCGGCGTTTGCGGGAAGCTGATCCGCGACAGACAGTTGCGGTGTGACCTGACCGTTCCAATAACTCGCGGAACCGTTGAGTCGTTCAGTGGAGATTGTTTGTTCAGAATACGCGTCAATGAAGCCGGCGTAGATCGTCTTCCCGGTGAGATTGATTTCTCTGGCGTCTGCGGGAACCAGTATGTCCGCTCCGATCGCTTCGATCCTGCCGTGTCGCACGACAATCGTCGCAGGTTCCGCCGTCGCATCCGGATGCCCGACGATCATGGCACCCGTGATGGCAAACACAGTCGGCGGATTCGAACGCAAAGCTTCCTGTGGCGTTGAAGTCTGGTCGGCTATCGCACAGACAGAAAAACAGGCCAGAAATTGCAAAGTGATCAGAGTCCGCAGCATCGTGTTTTGTCCGGCTTGTCGTTCAAGGTCTCCTGAGGCAGCCAAACATGATGAAAGTCGAGCAGACGTAAGTAAACGGCAGACTGGGTCCGGAATTCGAGATTCGCATGATTCGCTCAACGCCAACGGCTGCGGTAAGCACGTAGGATGGACATTCTTGTCCGTCGCATACCTGTGAACGCATTCGAAGCGACGGCTCGTGTGCAGCGGAAAATGGGGTCAAAGAGAGTTTTTTGGCGAGGACTCGGACAAGAATGTCCAAGCTACGGGAATCTCTCGCGTTCGCCCCGCTCAATCCAGCGGGGCGGAGATTTCCAGCAGATCGATCGCCGGTGAACCGTTGCAAAAAATGGTCGCCATGCGCCCGTAGGTGATCTGACCCTCCTTCATCTGCAGTCTCCTGACCAAGCCCGGGCCGGCAGTGAAACGAATGATTGCACCCAGATCAACGTGCCGCAGAACGTTGTGTTGAATCAGGACTCGGCCCAGGGGGATCACGCCGGCGAGGATTTCTTTTTTCACGCACTCCGTCACGTATTCAAAATTGAAGCGGACGTAGCCCAGTTGCACGATTCTGTCCGTGCCGCTTTTTCGCAGCAGACTTCGTCGCAGATACAGATCATTTTCAAATCGCTGGTCAATCACATTCACCTCAACCGCGCATTTGTGAAACGCTTCCATGGTGACGGTCATGTGAAGTTCATGGACCAGCATCTGACGATACGGCTCCGGCGTCGCTTCCTTGGCCACGTGCTCAGCAGTCAGATAGAGCGGTTGGCCTTCCGGTTCCGGAAACAGGTTGACAAGTTCCTGAAGTTCGATGATCGGATTCACGGCGAGTTCCCTGTGACACACAAGATTTGGGAAAAGGAGAGCAAGTACTCTAACTGTTTTGTTTTCGTTGGAAAATCGATTCCTGGAGCAACGCTACCTGGTTTTCTATCGAGCCCTGAACCGGAATGCGAGTCGCGGAGCGACATCGCCTACGTAGCTCAGTCGCTCCGCCGACTGTGATTTCCTGGCAAAAACGCGGTCTTGGTAACACTGTCGATTCATATACTGCACATGGTTGGAATTGATCGATTCCTTAGGCGAGCGGGGGGATGTTGATTTAATGGGGTCAGACCCCTTCATGACGGCAATCGAAGCTAAAACCCAAACGTTTTTGGCTTCGACTACCGTGAGTAGGGGGTCTGACCCCATTAAATCAACACCGTGGTTGCCGCAGAAATCAGGGGACTCATGTCCCCCGCTCGCCGGTCGCTGCCCATTTGACCTTCACGGCGACCGTCTCTTCCTTCGCTCCATGGCCTTGCGATACACGGCCACATATTCGTGAGCGCTGCGGGTCCAGGACCAGTCACGAGACATCCCATTGCGCACAATCTGACTCCAGATGTCCGGTCGATGGTAAATACCGACAGCTTTCTCAATCGTTTCCGCGAGCAGCTCTTTTGAATAGTCCACAAACACGAAACCTGTCGCTGTCGGCAGCGACTCCGATTCCGATGCAAAGTTTTCAACCGAATCTGCCAGCCCGCCGACCTTGCGCACAATCGGCACTGTCCCGTACCGCAGGCTGTACATCTGATTGAGCCCGCATGGTTCGAAGCGACTGGGCATCAGGAACATATCGGCCCCCGCTTCAATCTGATGAGCGAGCGATTCATCAAAACCGATTTCGGCAGCGACCTTGCCCGGATAGCGGTGGGCGAGATCCCGCAATTGTCCTTCGTAGTACGGGTCTCCGGTACCGAGAAACACCATCTGCAGATCCTGCGACAGAATTCGTTCGGCCGCGCCAGTGACAAGGTCGAAACCTTTCTGGTCCGCCATCCGCGAAACCATACCGAGGATCGGCACATCCGCACGCTGATCCAGGTTCATCCGCTTTTGCAGATGGGCTTTGCACTGACGCTTGCCTTCGGCGACGGTGTCGATCGAATACGGCGCCGGAATGTGCTGATCGGTTTCAGGATTCCAGACGTCATCATCAATGCCGTTCAGGATTCCGACAAGGTCGTCTCGCCGATGTGAGAGCAGTCCCTCCAGCCCGTAGCCTCCGTCGGATGTGCAGATCTCGGTGGCATAGGTTGGACTGACTGTTGTGATCTGATCGGCAAAGGCGATGCCTGTCTTCAGCAGATTCAGATCGCCCCAGGCTTCCATCTGATTTTGATTGAAGTGTCGCCAGTCCATGCCCGTGAGCGGCAGATCGAAGTGCCAGAATCTGCCCTGATAGGCCATATTGTGCAGCGTCATCACGCTGCCGGTGCGTTCAAACCCCGGACCCCCGTTGTACTGCGTCTGCAGCAGACCATTCACGACGCCGGTCTGCCAGTCATTGCAGTGCATCACATCCGGCCGCAGGATCATCTGCCGACAAATTTCCAGCACGGCGCGGCTGAAAAAGCAAAAGCGTTCGCAGTTATCAGCGTAGCCGTGGCCATACTCCTGATACAGATGGCGCCTGTCAAAGTATTCCGGCTGGCGTACAAGGAGCACGCGAACATAAGTGTTCGGCAAGGTTGTCCAGTTGACCGCGCCTGAGACCGCGCGCCCATTCATCGGGATTGAAAATCGCAACCCCGTATCATGGATCGCCGGTAACGATGCCTTGTTCTGACGAAGCAGAAAATAATCGGGCAGAATCAACGTGACATCGTGACCGAGTTGATCGAGCGATTTCGCCAGCGCCCCGGCCACATCGGCGAGTCCCCCGGTTTTGGAAAACGGCACAGCTTCGGAAGCAGCTATCACGACCCGTAATGATTCACGTGGACTGACCATGCATACATCTCAGGAAACAGGATCGTGCGGATTCTTCGTGTTTCATCCGTGAAACATTGAGTTGAGGATGCGTAACCGGAAAGTCGGAAGAGTGTATCCTGATTCTTGTGGCTCGCCCGTGAGAATTAGGGCAGTCTTCAGAAAGTTTTCGGAACCGACGGATTGTTCCGGATCTACTGCCCGCTGCTCTCGTTTTCCTCACCCCAGCGTTCCATCAGCGTATGCTCAACATGCAGATGGTCCAGAATTCTGGCCACGACGAAATCCACCAGATCCGCAATCTGCATCGGCCGGTGATAAAACCCCGGCATCGACGGCATGATCGTCGCTCCAGCATGACTGAGGCGCGTCATGTTTTCGAGTTGAATCAGACTCAGCGGCGTCTCGCGCGGCACAAGTACCAGCGGTCGCCGTTCCTTCAGATGCACATCCGCTGCGCGCTGAATCAGATTTGTTGATGCGCCTGTAGCGATGGCCGACAACGTGCCCATCGAACACGGACAGATCACCATCCCACTGGTGCGAAACGAACCGCTCGCGATTCCAGCCGAATAGTCGGACGTCCCATAAGCGCGCACAGAACCCTGCGGAGGTGCGGAATCTGAACCTGGCAGCGGGCAAAATCCCCAGGCACTCGCGATCGGCCCGGCGAGTGTTCGTTCAATCATCGCCGACCACTCCTCCGCCGACGCACCGTTGCCTGGAAACTCCGCTTCCAGCTCGCGCGCCATGACCTGCCGAGCCGCACCGCTCACAACCAGATGCAGATGTTTTCCCGCCGCCAGCAGCACCTGCGCGAGTCGCAAAGCATATGCAGAACCGCTGGCCCCTGTGATTGCCAGCACAACATCATTCGCACTCATCAGATGCCGCTCCGGCTGAAACAAACTTCAAACGCCTCACCAGGATTATTGCAGAGGAAGACCGTTTTCCACAGGATGAACACGTCAATCAGGTGGAATCTCATGGTTCGCTGGTATCCAGGCTACTGCCTGCGTCGCCAGATTCGTCAGAATTCGGATGTCGTCCTGGTGGCTCGCCAGCAAGAATTGATCGAATCGACATGCTATACTCCGCGCAGTCATGAATGAGACAATAGGCGAGCGGCATGCGTCAGCTTGCCGGTACCAGAACGAGGTACCGGAGGGCTGACGCCGCTCCGCTCCGCTCACCGGACTCATTTCCGACCGCAAGGAGTATCTCATGCTGTTCGTCACGCTGTGCAATTCTCCATCCGTATGAAGCGATTGAATCATGCAGCCACTCGGTCCACCGGCCACGAATCCGACTTCGATCTTTGAATACTTTCGCGGTAGCTACGGTACGGAGTTGCTCACGGCGGCGGTTTCCCATTTTGATCTGTTCGGGCGAATTGCAAAACAGCCACGGACGCTGGCGGAATTGCAGGCCGATCTGAGTCTCGCCGAACGGCCAGCGATCGTACTGACGACCGCGCTGCGGGCAATGCAGTTGCTGAAAAAAAATACGACTGGCCAGTTTGAACTCACGGCGATGGCAGCCGAACATCTGGTGGGCGGTCAGGAATTTGACGTCGGCAGCTATCTGAGTCTCGCCGCGACGTCTCCGGGCGTCATTGAAATGGTGGAGCGGCTTCGGACAAATCGCCCGGCAGGATTGTCGGGCGATGAAGCAGGGGCCGCGTTTATCTATCGCGACGGGATGAAGTCGGCGATGGAACAGACTCAGCTGGCCGCGCATTTCACGCTGGCGCTGGCAGGGCGCGCGAAAAATGTCGCGCCGGTCCTGGCCGCGCAAATCCCGCTGAACAATGCAGGGACACTGTTAGATGTCGGCGGCGGAACCGGGATTTACTGCATCGCCTTTTTGCGAGCCAATCCAAAACTTCGCGCGATCGTGTTTGATCGCCCCGAAGTCCTGAAAACGGCTGAACGGTTTGCCGCCGACTATGATGTCACAGCTCGACTGCAGTTGCAGTCAGGCGATATGTTCGCCGATCCGTTGCCGAATGCAGATGTGATTCTGTTGTCCAACATTCTGCATGACTGGGGCGTCACAGAGTGTCAGACCTTGATCAATCGGTGTGCGGCATCGCTCAATCCCGGCGGCAGACTGATCATTCACGACGTGCTGCTCAACGATGAACTCGATGGCCCGCTGCCCATCGCACTGTATTCGGCGGCCCTGTTTACACTCACCGAAGGTCGGGCGTATAGTGCGTCAGAATACAACGGGTGGCTGAGCAACGCCGGGTTGCAGCCGCAACCCCCGATTGCCACATTGATTCATTGCCACGCCATCGTGGCACGGAGTTCTTAACCGTATTTCTGATTCAACAGCTGCGATTACTGTAGCTTGGACATTCATGTCCGAGTTATTGGTCAAGCACCCAGGCATTTTCGAACGACTTTCATGGCACAATAACCTTCGCTTCGACAGTGTATCATGGTCATGCGACGGACATGAATGTCCATCCTACATAGCATTTTTCAAAGAATTAAGAGTCCTGTGATGCTTCGTTTTTGTCTGATTCTGTGTGTGGCCCTTTTCCCTTGCAGCCGCGTATTGTTCTCTCAAACACTGGACGACGAACTGCGCCAGTCGCCTGCCGCAGAGTTGGCGGCTCAGTCGCGACTGCAGGGCGATGCGGCGCGTGGGGCAGTCGTGTTTTTTCAGCATCAGATGGCCTGTTCCAAATGCCATTCCGTGGGAGGCTCGCTGCCATCGTCGCTCGGTCCGGATCTGGCCACGCTGGCGAAAGATCTGACAGATGAAACGCTGGTGGAATCTGTGCTCTTGCCCTCGAAAGTTATTCGCAAAGGTTTTGATTCTGTCACGGCCGTTACGCATGAAGGCCAGACGATTGTGGGCCTGCTCGTCGAGCGCACGCCGGACACGCTGGTGATTCGTGATGCCGCTCGTAACGGCGAACAGGTGACATTGAAGACTACCGATCTGGAGGACATCGTTCAGAACACGGTCTCAATTATGCCCGCCGGTCAGATGAATCAGCTGGCCAGTCGTCAGCAATTCTTCGACCTGCTGCGATACCTTATGGACATTCGCGACGGCGGGGCCGCTCGTGCGAAGGAACTGCAGCCATCACCATCGCTGCTGACGTTTACCGTTCCGGAATATGAACAGCATATCGATCATGCGGGTTTGATTGCGGACTGGAATGCCGATTCTCTGCTGCGCGGTGAAGCCATCTATCGGCGCGTCTGCATGAACTGTCACGGAACCAAAGATCAGCCGGGTTCATTGCCCACGTCACTGCGATTCGCTTCAGGGAAATTTCGCAACGGCAGCGAACCGTATACGATGTACCAGACACTGACGCGCGGCTTTTCACTGAGCCGCTTGATGCAAAGTCCATTGATCCGGAAAACATCCATGTGAAAACATGGTCGCTGAAACGCACGAAGAATTACGGCTCAGAACACTACGATGAAAAACCGTTGACGATCAGATCTGCATCCTTGTCCGACGACGGTCGAACTTTGACGATCGACGCCGACGATCTTCGACCGACATGGTGCATGGAGATTCGGTACAGCCTGAAATCTGCGGATGGCCAAAACATCGACGGGACGATTCACAGTACCATTCATCGATTGAGCGAATAGAATTCGCCGTGGCCTCAAGCATTCTCGGGAGATTTCGATGTGGAAAAAAGTGGTGCTGGCAAGCATCGTCGTAATCCCGTTGCTTGGATTTGTTCTGGGAAGAGCTGTAATGGATGCCCGGGTCGCAGCTCACCGCACAAATGACAAGTGAAGCCTCAAGCAACTTTCGTTGGCGGTCGCCAACTACCATGATCAATACGGCTGCTATCCCCCGGCAGTAACGTATGACGCTGGCGGACGTCCAGCGCACAGCTGGCGAATTCTGGTCCTGCCGTTCCTGGATCAACGAAAATTGTTTGAAGCGTACTCATTTGACGAACCCTGGAATGGACCGAACAACAGCAAGCTGGCGACGCGCATGCCACAACTTTTTGCATTTGCCGGGACTTATGAGACGGGCAAATCCACTTCCACGAATTTTGTGGCGATCACAGGCGAGGAGACCGTGTGGCCAGGAGGAACCGGGATGGTGTATTCGGACATCGGTGACGGTCCGTCAAACACCATTCAGTTTGCTGAATACAATGGCCCTGCGATCCATTGGATGTCGCCGGAAGATCTGAAGCTCGCGACGATGAGCTTTGTGCCCGGCGATGCAGCAGGTATCGACAGCCAGTACCTGTACCCTGCGGTGAGTATGGTTGATGGTTCAGCCCAGCGACTCAGTGCCGAAATATCTCCGGCAGAACTGCGTGCGATGTGTACAGCGAATGGACATGAGTCAAATTTCCCGGATTCGGGTACGGAAGAAATGGAAGACGCTCGATTGCGACCGCTCAAGCCGACGCAGAATCCGATTGATTCCGAATATTCGGGTACTGCACCAAACTAACTCGAACGATGCGTACTTGCATTCAGCCTGCATTTTTTCCGTGTCGTCCGTGTGTTCCGTGGTGAAAAATTGCGATTCGTATTTCTTCTCGCAAATTTCGTAGTCACAAACACTCAGAAGCACCGCGTTGAACTGCGGCGGACGGAATGATATGCATCCCGGCCAGTCGACCAGTGTTCCGTTTGCGATCATTGACAATATCACGAATCCAGATCTCCTGAACCTGTTCCGGAAACTTGGCCTGGATCGCGCGGTAGACTTCCGGGTCTTTTTCGCCGGAGTCTCCCACCAGAATGAATCGGCGGCGCGGAAAACGTTCCATGATCAGGCTGATCTGCTCCACTTTATGATCAAACGTCTGTGCGCTGTTTGTGATCAGGTCGGTCAGATCTTTCCAGGAAGACTTGCTGAATAGATTTGTCCGCACGGTCTTCATGTGAAACGATCCTTCAGGAAAACCATCTTTGCTGTCGATCAGAAATTCTGAAAGTGGTCCATACATCTGCCATGGACCACCGGAGACGTAGTGAAACGAAGCATCTGACCATTCGCGATACTTCTCCACCATCTCAGGTGCTGCCTTGTAGTTTCGCAGAAACGTGTTTCGCATCACGACCTCAGGCCCCGCAGGAATCTCGGTCACCTTGATCGTGTCATCGATATCAGAGATTACGGAAATCCCTTCCGGCGCGATCAGCCTGACTCGACCTGTTCCGGAATGACCCTTTGATATGACCGTCAGCGACAGCCAGCCGTGGGGTGATTCCTGAGCCTTCAGCAATGAATCCGCTCGTTCGAGAGACAACGTAAGCGAGCCTTGAATCAAGCCATTCAGATCGCTCTTTTGAGTGCGCCCTTTTGAATCGACTACGTGAAGCTGCTCTTTCAGCGGGTCGCGATCAAACGCGAGGGTCACGTCCTCGCGAGTTTCACTGTCTGCCAGAAAATCCGCAGCGCGGAACTGAAAATTGCTGATTTCCTCAGCGGAGACATCATCGATGTTGGCCACAATTTCTTGTGCTACCTTCTCCGCAACACTCCGCCGTTCGTGGACCCAGAGGCGCACAGGAATCACCCATCCTGTCGCTTCCTGATAGCCATACGTCGGATAGATCGTGACGACTTCATCCGCTCCATTGGCGACGTTGCTGTGTCCAAACCACGCGATGCAGCAGCCCGTGAGGACGAACGACGGAATTCGAAACATTGAAGATGTTCCTTTTTGTCAATGGCTAAGCGATCAGGCATGGAAGCTCAGCAGGTTTTGCCGACGAGGGAGAACGTATACAGTTCGCTGTCGATCTCCGTTTGTTGCCGATATACGTTGGATCATCATACCAGAGCACCGCTGTTCTCACTACGATCTGCAGGACGCACGCTGTAACAGCGAAAAGATCATCGAACAAAGTTCGCCACTTGAGAGAGGCATCTTCAGATGACAACACCGCTGCCGAAGAATTTTCCCAAACCGGGTTGGATACAGCAATTTGATGCGGACTCCGCAAGAGAGTTCCTGCCATCAGAAGCTGAACTCGTGCCTCATCCGCACTATGGGAGATCACCGCAGCTCAACGGCGTGCCACTCAAGGAAGCAGCCGCGTTTGTTCTCTACGAGTACCAGCCGTCGTGGACGTTTCCGACAACGCGGATTGCGGCAGATTCGTCGAGGCAGAATTATTCTGTGATGCCACGGACCGACTATATCGACGTGCTCAGGAAATGCAGAGATTGCAGGCGATGGTTTGTCTTCTTTGCAAAAGAGCAGCAGCACTGGTTCGAGCAGCTGCAGTTCTTTGTCGATTCTGCCTGCCTGCGATGTGCGGAATGCAGACGTCAGCAAAGGCACAAAAAGGACGCCCAACGACGATACGCTGAGATGCTTGCCGAGCCAAATCCTGATGCCGGGCAAATGACTCAATTGCTGACAGACACACTATACCTCTACAAGGAAGGCGTCCTGCAAAGACAACATCAGCTGGACAAAGTGATCACGAAAGTTGCGGAAACTCTTCCGTCTCATGAATTGTTGGAAAAAGTGAGGCAACTACGACGCAAGCTGGATTTGCCGCAGACCACCGGAGGACATAGCGACACGGACTAATTACCGTGTGCCAGCCAATCTTCATCGCCGTTTTACGCGCACGAAAAAAGACCGGGGCAAACGCCACCGGTCTTCGGTTTTTCAGTTGACTTGATGATGCGGAATTACATGCCGCAGCAAGGAGCCGGAGCTGGAGCACAGCAAGATACCGGAGCACAGCAATGCTGTGGAGCCGGGCAGCATGGATCACAGCTGTGGCGGCGGAAGCACTTTTTGAACATCCCGGAAAACAGGCCACAGCGTGGTTGGCTGCATGGATCACAGCATGGTTCCGGTGCGCAGCATGGCTGTGGCGTACAGCACACAGGTGCCGGCGCGCAACATGGTTCTGGCTGTGGACAGCATGGCTCGCAACAGGATGACTTCGGTTTGAAACAACCAAACAGGCCAGCTTCTGCAGATTGAGGTGCCACAAAACAGCTCAGAACAGTCACGGCCAACAGGGAAAGAATACTTCTCATTGAACAATTCTCCGGTGATGCGATTTCGAAAAAGAGGAAGCATCCGTGCCTGGACAGTTGGAGAAATTATTCAATATGCACGAGGCCAACGCTTGACAAAAATTCGAAATCAAATGCCATCTCAAGGGATTTTTTTCGCCAGAAGCAGGTCCAGATGGCTCGGCAAATACTCCCCATTGAATGTGAGGTTCTGGTTGCGCCGAATGCAGCAATAACAGGGTTTCAAAAATAAAAAGGGTGGTGAACCTGATTGGCTCACCACCCTTTTGTGTTTTCGACGATGTCCTGATTCCGGAGCAACGTCTGATTTTTCAGATTCCAGACGGAAGCTGATTAGTAGCGATCGCGTCCACCGCCACCGCCGCCGCCACCACCGTAGCCGCCGCCGCCGCCACTTCGACCGCCGCCGCCGCCGCCACTTCGACCGCCGCCACCACCACCGTAGCCGCCACCACCGCCGCCGCCACCGCTTCGTTCTTCACGAGGACGGGCTTCGTTGACAACAATCTGGCGACCATCCATGTCAGAACCGTTCAATGCCTTGATGGCTTCGTCGCCACCAGTTTCCATCTCTACAAAAGCAAATCCTTTGGAACGGCCTGTCTCGCGGTCACTGATGACCTTTGCAGACGTTACAACTCCGTACTGAGCAAATGCCTGCTCAATTCCTTCTGACGTAGTGCCCCACGCGAGACTACCAACAAAAATGTTCTTACTCATTCACGAAACCCTTGAGCTTTTCAGCTAACAAAACACCAGTGTTGCTGCCACACGGCAGCCTTCCAAACGCTGAATTTGAAGACTCGAACGACTTTTGGGGTCGAAATCAGATTCAGATCTCGTGACGCTACCCACATGGGATCGCAATAGCAACCCCATATTGCGATCCTTGACAGATTCACGGACGAATTTCGGACTTTCGGCAATGGTGCCCGGCTTTTTTGAGGATTTCCTCGTTTCCGCACCCGACGACAGCTGCTTTTTCGGTCTCGAACATAGCGCTTGCAGGTTCAGCGTGAACCATACATGCCAGCGGGCCGTCTTTCCGGGGCGGCGCTTCGTGGGAATGCTGATCACTCGGACTCCAGCAACAGCACCGACGTATCGTCGTGCCGCCCGGAACCCTGGGTGAAAGCGTATGAATCAGCAAACAGGCGATCCAGACACTCTTGCGCAGGCTTTGTCCGATTGTCCTGCATCGTGTGCTGCAATCCACTGATACCAAATTCTGCATGGTCTCCCTGTGAGTTCCCCGGAAACGCTTCGATCAGGCCGTCGGTGTACAGCAGCAGTCGTGAGTTTGGAGGAATGATGGTTCGATTGTTCACGTAGCCACCAAGCTCAAACAATCCGATCGGCAAGCCCGAAGATTCGTCCGCATTCGCAATTTCGCCGATCTCGTCGGTTTCCAGATTGTGCAGGATCGGCATCTGATGACCAGCGCTGGCCCACAACAATTCCCGGGTATTCGGATCGAACACGCCGTACAACATTGTGATGAACCCACCCTCTCCGCTCACCACGCTCTGTTTGCACAGATGTTGGTTGATGTGCTGGACCAGCTTCGCTGCATCCATATATTCGTCGAAACGAATCATGCGGATCAGAGTATGCATGGTGAAGATCGACATACACGCCTTCATTCCGTGTCCGGAAGCGTCGCCCACCAGCAACACAATGCGGTGGTCCGGCAGAGTGAATGCTTCGTAATAGTCGCCGCCGGCCATCGTCACCGGCTTGCTCCCCAGCACTCGAATCTGAGACGACTCATACTTCGCCACAATCTTGAAGCCGTCCGGTGTCTGAATGTTTTTCGAGATGATCGATTCCTGCAGCTCACGCACCGACTGCACTTCTTTTCGCAGCTGGGCGGAGATCAGACGCTCGCGTTCGGTTTCCACCTGCTTGACGGCCGCCTCAAGAATCGCGAGGACCAGGAACAGAAAGTCACAGTTGTCGTCACGAATCACATAGCTGCGGAGCCCGGCCGCCATGAAACGTGCAATTCGATAGACCTCGCTCTGCAGGCAGGCAGCGACCACCGGGCACGCGGGTCGCTTTTCGAGGACCTGCTCAAATAATTCGAAGGCTGCATCGTGGTCCGGATGCGACGACGCCATCAAAATCACATCGAATGCCTGTGGTGAATTGAGCAGCATCAGGAACTGTTCCGGGTTGGCCGTAACCGCGAGCGCGTTGTCTCCTACGCACAGATACATCTGCAGCAGGTCAATTTGAGACTCACTGTCCCAGCTCACAAGAATTCGCATGGTTCGTCTCTCTGCAGATCTTCAGGATTGTCCCGATGCTGGAGGATAGCACAAGAAGCGTCCCCACATCTCGCCGGAGAAGCCAGCGTAACGTTAAACCCCAGGCAGGATGCTTCGCTCAGGGCAGCTGCAGGAAGCGGGTCTGCGTCCCAGGGGTGTGCTCATTGCGAAAAGTCACCAAAGTTGGTGCAACCGGCAAACTGAGCAGGCGATGTTCATTCGATTCGCGTTGCCAATCTGCAACCAGTGTGCATAAAGAACACCGTGAACTAGCTTTGCAAGGTTAGCACGAGCTCCGTCCGAGCCAGCGTGTTGGTCAGGAATCTGCACACAGAAGTGGTATTGATGTCACTTCACTGCGTCGAATTTCATTCATGAAACCGCTCCGGGAACTGCTGAAACACTCTTCGATCTACGCCGTCGGTCAGATTCTGACCCGACTGGTGTCGGTTCTGCTGCTGCCATTGTATACGAACTGTCTGTCGCCCGCGGACTATGCAGTTGTCGGGATGCTTGATACGACCGCAGCAATTCTGGCACTGATGATCGGCGGTGGCATGGTCGCCGCAGTGACGCGATTTCACTTTGAACAACCGTCTGAAGCAGATCACGACCGAACGTGGTGGACAGGTCTGACATGGGTCACGTTTGCTTCCGTTGTTGTGCTGACACCAATGTGGCTGGGTCGGCAGACCCTCGTCAACGTCACCCTGCCGCAGAGTGTGACCAACGGCGAATGGCTGTATACGCTCACGCTGGCAACCATCCTCGTGCAGCTGATCGGTCAACTGGTGGATGGTTACCTTCGCGTCCTGAAATGGTCTGGCGTGTTTGTCATGATCTCACTGGGCCGCCTGCTGGCGAACGTCTGCCTCAACGTCTGGTTCCTGGAGGGAATGAAGTACGGCGTGGAAGGATTATTGCTGGGCAATCTGCTGGCATCGATCATTTACACGTTGGTTCTGCTGAGTGTCTTTGTCTGTACGCGTGGGCCTTATCAGTTCAGCTTTCCACTGGCGAAGCAATTGCTTCGCTTCAGCGCGCCGCTGATGGTGACCGCGTTTCTGGCGATGCTGATGCACGAAGCGAATCGATACATTCTGGTGTTCCTTGTGAGTGACAGCGATCTGGGTGTTTACGCCTTCGCTCACAAGATAGGATTTGCCGTCAACACGTTGTGCCTGCTGCCATTTTCATCGATCTGGCAGGTCGCGATTTACGATATCAATCGCCAGAAGAATGCGGATGAGGTGTTCACACAGGTCTTCGGCTGGTTTGTTTCCGGCCTGGGAATTCTGCTGCTGGGAGCAGCTCTGACGGTCCATCCTGTCCTGCCACTTTTGACCCCGGATGCCTTTGGCCCGGCGATCGAACTGATCGCCGTGCTGCTGCTGGCACTGTATGTTTATGGTCTGCAGATTCAGTTTGAAGTGCCGGCATTGCTGGCGAAGCGAACAGGCCTGCTGGTGCCGGGCAGCATTGCCGGCGTCATCACAAATCTGACCTTCAACGCTGTCCTTGTTCCGCATTTCGGACTTTGGGGTGCGGCATGGTCCGGGGTGGCTACCTATGCCGCCTACTCGTTTACGACGTTGATTCTGTGTCGCAAAGTGCGTCCACTGGCATATCCGTGGCGTCAGAGTCTGGGCTCAGCGGCGGGCTTAAGCATCAGCTATGTTGGCGTTCGATTTTATGTGTTTCCGCATCTGGGATTCATGGGCCAGCTCCTCGCGTCGATTGCCTGCTGCGGATTCTGGGCGATGCTGCTGCTGGGGAAAGATGGCATCCATTGGTGGAAATCGGGGCATCGCCACGCTGAATCGCCGTCGTGCGCAGAACATCCTCCTGCGGAAATGCAGGCGTCTGCCAAAGGCGGATTTCGCAGGCTGGCCAGGAGCATTCTCCAGCTGATCTGCACGGTCGTCATGTTGCCGTCAGTCCAGTGCTATCGCTTGCAGGCTATCTTGCTGGGGAGCGATCGCGCATTTTCCGGCTGGTCACAGCTGTTGAGTCTGATACCGGGATTGGCCGGTGTCCATCTGCGGAATGCATTCTTCCGTTTTACGATGCAAACATGTTCCGCCGATTGCCATATCGGATTCGGCACGATCTTTTCGGATGCGGATGTCTCCGTTGGATCGGGAGTCTACGTCGGGAACTATTGCTCCATCGGTGAAGTGACAATCGAAAAAGACGTGCTGATCGCGTCGCATGTTTCAATCATGAACGGCTGCCATCAGCACGGGACGGCTCTCCTGGACGTGCCGATTCGAGACCAGGCGGGTCGATATGAGCCAATCACGATCGGACAGAACTCATGGCTTGGTGAACGAGCCATCGTCGCCGCCAGCGTTGGCAGACATTGCATCATCGGTGCGGGATCACTGGTCCTGTACCCGGTGCCGGATTACTGCATCGCGGTCGGTGTCCCCGCCAGAATTCTGCGAGACCGACGATCCGAAAAGGGTTCCCGGGATCAGGCAGGCTATGTCCTTGACCGCGTCGATTCGGCTTTGGCAGAATTGCAGCAGATTGTGAACGACTAACAGTTCGCGAGAATCTCGGCACCGCGTCCCCAATCCGCACTGCACCCGGCGCCGCTCTTTTACTATCCTCGCGCACAGAACCGGCCTTGAGCCACACACACCGCCAATCGCATACACTTCCCCCTCCCCCGAGACGGAACGATGGAAATCAAGTTCTACAACACGCTCACCAACACTGCCGAAACATTTCAGCCGGTCGAATCGGATTGCGTGCGAATGTACAGCTGCGGACCGACGGTCTACGACTTTGCACACATCGGAAACTTCCGCTCGTTCCTGTTCGCCGACGTAATTCGTCGTACTCTCGAATTCTTCGGCCACAAAGTTCATCACGTCATGAACATTACGGACGTCGGTCACATGACCGACGACGCCAGTGCCGACGGTAGTGGTGAAGACAAAATGCAGGCCGCTGCACGACGTGTGAAAGAAGACAAGAAGTCCGGCCGGGTCCCGGAAGGAGCCGTGGAAAATCCCGACGATCCGTATCAGATTGCGAAATTCTATACCGACGCATTTCTGCAGGACGCGCAGACCCTGGGTGTCAAGGTCGCGTTCGAATCCGACAATATTCTGCACGCGACGCAACATATCGACACCATGCAGGAGATGATCGCGCAGTTGATCGCAAACGGTCACGCCTATGTCGGGCAGGACGGAGTCGTGTATTACAGCGTCGAAAGCTTTCCTCGCTATGGCCAACTGAGCGGCAACACGCTCGACCGACTGCTCACTGGTGCCGGCGGCCGGATCAGCGATGCGAACCAGGCGAACAAGCGGCATCCAGCCGACTTTATGCTCTGGAAGGCCGACAGTACTCACATCATGAAGTGGGATTCTCCGTGGGGTATGGGCTACCCAGGCTGGCATATTGAATGTTCGTGCATGGCGCGCAAGCGACTGGGTCGGGATGTCATCGATATTCACACGGGCGGCGAAGATCTGATCTTTCCGCATCACGAATGTGAGATTGCTCAGACATGCGGTGCGACTGGCAAAGACACGTTCGCTCGATTCTGGATGCATGCCCGCTTCCTGATGGTGGAAGGCGAAAAGATGTCTAAGAGCAAAGGAAATTTCTGGACCGTGCGGGACGTCCTCGAAGGTCGCGCGACAGGGATTCAGGTGCATCCGGCCGTGCTGCGACTGGAACTCATCAAGTCGCATTACCGAGCTAACATGAACTTCACAAAGAAGGGTCTGCTGGATTCCGCCGGTGCTGTAAAGCGGCTCACGGACTTCCGGGCCAGGCTGGAAGCGGCGTGTGGGGGCAAGGCGGAATCTGTAGATCTGAATTACCCGATTCTGAAGGAATTCGCAGAAGCACTCGCTGACGACCTGAACGTCGCCGGTGCCCTGGGCGCGATCCTGCCGTGGGCATCTTCTACTCCGTCGGATCCGGCTGCCGCGCTGGGCGCACTCAATCGCATCAACGAAGTACTCAGCATCGCTCCGCTTGGGTCAATTTCGTCCGGAGCCGCTCAGGGTTCAGGTGAACACGCGGCGATAGAAGACCTTTGTCGCCAACTGGATGACGCCCGCAAGCGAAAAGATTTTGCGGCCGCCGACAGCCTGCGCGCGGAGATTCAAAAACAGGGCTATGACGTGAAAACGTCGCCGAACGGAACGATTGCAGAAAAGCGACTGGCCTGATGCAGTTTGCCGTAGTTTGACTCTCTGAATCGAGCCTTCATCAGCCCACTGTCATCAACCGAAGCACTACCAACATCAACAGATCCTTCCGAAGTTGAGTCGGATCAATTTGCGACGCTGCCCTGACCGGGCTCATCACGTGGAGCGTGATGGCTACTATGGCGAGCGGTTGGGCGTCAGCCCTCCGTGTTGCGTC
>JAYSPO010000900.1:0-1639 GCA_043722015.1 Candidatus Kuenenia sp.
ATTCTTCTGGTGCATCCCGACATGGAAACCAGTGCGTTGGGCCTGGATCTGAGTCAGTTTCAGGTGAAGACAATTGATGCTCCCGTGTTGCGGGATTTGATCATCATTGACTGTCCGGATCCCGACACCAGCGAAGCCGCAGAATCCGGCAGTAATCTCGCGCGACTGCGGTCAATTCTGCCTCATTGCGATGTGCTGCTTTATGTTTCGACACAACAAAAATATCGCAGTGCAAGAATTGCAGAGGAACTTGCAGATGCGGCGTCAGGGTGCCGGTTGGTATTCGTGCAGACTCATTCGGAACAGGATTCGGATGTCCGTGAAGATTGGCGACAAAGTCTGGCTCCGGCGTATCAGGTTCCCGACATGTTTTTTGTCGATTCGCGACGAGCGTTCGCGGAACAGACACAAGGGCAGCGTCCATCAGGTGACTTCGGTCGTCTGCTCGAACTGCTGACAAACCAGTTAGGCACATCGAGGAGAGTGGCGATTCGACGTGCAAACCTGATTGACCTGTTTGAAGAAGCATTGACCGTTTGCCGCACGGATTATGATCGCGAGCTGCCTGAAATCAGTAAACTGCAGGATATTCTTGAGCAGCAGCGGACAAAACTGCGCGACACACTGACAAATCAGCTGCGAGATGAATTGCTCGTGAACCGGAACCTGTGGGAACGACGTCTGCTGAGCGCCGTCACAAACATCTGGGGCTTCAGTCCATTTTCTGCGGTGCTGCGGCTGTACAATGGGCTGGGTGCTTTCATCGCTTCGTTCAGTCTGTTCCGTGCTCGTTCGTCGGCACAAATGGCGTTGATCGGAGCGGTGCAGGGGGCGCGATGGCTGAAGTCACGTGTCGAAGAGCAGGGAGCTGACTCATCGCTGGAACGACTGGCGTCGTTCGGGATCACGGATCAGCAATTGCAGGAATCGCGGATGGTCGTGTCCGGATATGTCCATTCCGCCGGCATCGATTCAGAAGATTTCACCAATCGTCGTGATCTGCATCAGCTTCGTCGGCAAGCGGCCACGGTAGAAAGCCAGTTCCTTGGAGACGCACGGCGTGGCATTGACGAACTGATCGAGAAGCTGGCCGAACAGAACTGCTCCGCGATGACACGATATCGCTATGAGATCCTGCTGCTGCTGTACCTCGTATTCCTCATCGGACGCATCGGATACAATTTCTTCTGGAGTTCGTTTCTCGCACCGATTATCGGGAATGCCGACCAGGCTGAGCCATTATTGACGATTGATTTTTACATTCCGGCGATGATTTTCCTGATGATGTGGTCTGCAATTCTGGTGCTGAGTTATACATGGCGTTTGCGGCGAGGTCTCTCAGCGGAAATTCACAAACTTGCGCAGGCCATGGTGGAGACGCGAATTTCCGACGGCTTGTTTCCGTCGGTCGATCACGTTTGTCAGAGCGTGATTGATGACGATCACCGTCTGACAGAATTACGGGAACGAACCTCCCGGTTTCGCCGGGAACTCGCTGACTGCGTCGGCTTTCTGGGCGGCCAGCGCAGATGACAAGCGAACAGCAGTTCAGTGAGCCAGTGCATGTAAGCACCTGTCCAGAATTATGTTGGCATAATTTGTTTAACGGCGAGCCGCAGGCGTAGGCGATTCCCGCTTA
>JAYSPO010000901.1:0-1060 GCA_043722015.1 Candidatus Kuenenia sp.
GGTGAGCGCATCCACGAGAGCAAACACCGTGAACCGTGATCCATTGGCCGCGACCATATTGAGAGCTTCGCGGATGGAATTCTGAGGAATCCCCTTCCCCGTGAGAGCTTTCAACGTGGCTTCGCGGTCATCGCCGAGAACAGTCGTCTGAGCGGCCGTCATCTGCCGCACAAACGCATCCCGACGCTGATCGCGGGATTTGACAAGCTGATCCAGTAGACCAGTGATTTCCGGAAGAGCGTCATGCACGTTGGTCGTGTGTTTGCGGCTGAAGGTCGTGACCTCCATCGCATCCCACACAATGTGGTTTGAACAGATCGACTGAAACCAGAATGTTTCAATGCCGACCGTGCGTCGTCCGACTTCGGAGTTCCAAAGGAAGAATCCCGGAGCGAACGACTCACCGCCAATTTCCACCCATCCAGTGGGATCAATGAGGAAGCAGAACATATCCTGCTCACCGACATACAATCCGGTGGCTCCATTGAAGCCCTTCTGAGGCGGCACAAAATCCCCCGCACGATTGCGAACCATGTCCAGGAGTTCTGAGTTGTAGAGCCGTGTGTAACTGGCACCATGGACCGAGCGAACAAGGGCGGGGCCCTTGACCCGATTCGAGCTACCGCTCGGAGCTTCAAACCCGCTCCCGCTGGTCGCTGGCGGTGAACCCGAGAGGCGAGAATCAGATACGCCCTGCGTCGGCCGTGGCAGTTTCGCGTAATCGGTCGTCAGCACCTGCAGCGGCTTACGACCACGGGGCAGCGTCTCGCTCAGGGCCTGAACGGCGGTTTCGATCCGCAGTCGATTGAGCGTCAGCTTATCGACTCGAGCCAAACCACAGAGTTGACTGAAAGACCAGTCATTCAGCTGGAACTGGCCGGTTGAGCCGATAGACAGACCCAACTGGCCATCATCCATGATTGTGGGAGTCACCGCATCTGGTGGTTCCCAGCGATCGATGGAATGTTCCTGCAGCGTGCTGCAGTACTGATAGAGCTGGTCAAAGGATTCGAACGTCTCATCAGGCGTTCGGGAAAACAATTCGCGGGAAGCCCGCACA
>JAYSPO010000902.1:0-3140 GCA_043722015.1 Candidatus Kuenenia sp.
GTCATTACGTTGAACAAGATGGCCGGAACTACGCCAAGAATGACCGCCAGCGTTAACAGTGTTCCGGCAATTGCCGTTTCCCGCATATTCATCGGCGTCAGATCTTCAGGATGTGGTCCTTTGTATTCTGCTCCCAGATAAACACGCTGCATGGCCCATAGGATGTATCCAGCCGTCAGAATTACACCGGATGCCGCCACGATTGCCAGAGCAGGGTTGTAGCTCCAGGTGCTCAGCACTACGAAGACTTCGCCGATAAACCCGCAAAGACCAGGCAGACCCAGACCAGCAAAGAAGAGCCCGGCCGACAGCCCTCCGTAGAGCGGCATCTTGCCCATCAGGCCACCAAATTTATTCAGATCGCGGTGATGAACTCGATCATAAATCACGCCCACCATAAAGAACATGCCGGCTGACGAAATCCCGTGGGCAATCATCTGGAACATGGCGCCGTTCAGGCCCATCTGCCAGTACTCAGAATTCATTGTTTCGCCCGTCTTCTCATTAATCTTCCAGACAGCCAAACCCAGCAACACATAACCCATGTGACTCACCGAGCTGTACGCAACCAGACGTTTGAAGTCCGTCTGAGCCAAAGCGGCAAACGCACCATAGATGATGCTGACCACGCCAATCGCAACCATCGAATAAGCCAGATACTGGGCTCCATACGGACACAATGGAAAGGCGATACGAATGATGCCGTAGCCGCCCATTTTCAAAAGCACACCGGCCAGGATCATACTGATCGGAGTCGGAGCTTCTACGTGTGCGTCAGGCAACCAGGTGTGGACAGGAAACGCCGGCAGTTTGATCGCGAACCCGATGAACAGCATAATGAACGCCGTGATCTGCATGGATGGACTCAGCAATGAACCCGTCGTCGCCGCTTCGGCCAGCTTGATCAGGTTGAAGCCATCCGCCTGAACTTCGCTGTTGAAGTAGAACATCAGCATTGCGACAAGCATCAATACGCTTCCCGCCAGTGTGTACAGGAAGAATTTGATGGCCGCGTATTCTTTGCGAGGCCCACCCCAGACGCCGATCAGGAAGTACATTGGCAGCAGCATGACTTCCCAGAACACGTAGAACAGGAAGAAGTCGAGCGCCAGAAAAACTCCCATCATGCCTGTTTCCAAAAGCAGAAACAGAACCATGTAACCCTTGATGTGTTTCGTGATGCTCCAACTTGCAGCCATCGACAACATACTGACAAGACTCGTCAGTAATACCAGCGGCATACTGATCCCATCAACACCCAGCCGATAGTAGACATTCCATGTCGGAATCCACGCCTTCACGACTTCCAACTGCATGCCCGGAGCGTCCGACTGGAATTCGCCCAACCACAGGACCAGCGTCAGCCCGAAGGTGACGGCAGTCGTCGCAAAAGCGAACAAACGCATCGCCTCCGCGTTCTTGCTGTCAAACAGCAGCGCCAGAATGAGCGCGCCGACAGAGGGGGCAAAAATGATGGCTGTCAACAGGAATTCAGGATTCATCGTCTAACCCGGAAAGGTCGTGAACAAAATTGCAAACAGAGCCACAACACCCACAACAATAAACATCACATACTGCCGCAGTCGTCCGGTCTGAATGACTCGGAGCGAACGCCCGACGGCAAATGTGGAATTTCCAAGCAGGTTCACGAAGCCATCCACGACAGCTTCATCAAACAGTTTGTCCCATTTGGACACGAAGATCATGACCCTTGCCGAAGCATGAATGATGCCGTCAAAGACAGTCTTATCAATCCATACGCAACATTTCCCGATCACATGCGAGGGCTTCATAAACAGCCCGTCATACAGTTCATCAAAGTGCCATTTGTTCGCCAGAAATCCATGCAGGCCGGACAGCTGACGTTTGATCTCTGCGACGTTCACCAGCGTGGTGCCGTAAAGCAGCCACGCAATGAATGTCCCGGAAGCGGCAGCAATCAAAGCCAGCGTGCCTGCAGTACCATGCACGGCATGGATCGCGTCATGTCCTGGCAACGTAAGTTCACCGGAACCAGCTGTCGCGGCGATGCCGTGCGCAATATGCGCTGGCTGATCGCCAGTAATCAAGCGGTACAAAGGCCCTTCTTCACCGCCAATGGCGCAGAATGCTGCAAAGAACGACAACGCCAGCAACGGACCTGTCATAATCCACGGCGATTCGTGGCAGTGATCGTAGATGTGCTGATCGCGAGGCTTGCCGGCAAACGTGTAGAACCACAGGCGAAACATATAGAACGCGGTGATCCCTGCGGTTACCAGAGGCACGATGAACAGCAGAAAATGTGATGGGTTGCCCTTCACAAAGGCCAACGAAGTAGCCACCACCGCATCTTTGGAAAAGAAACCGGAAAACGCAAATACTGAAGACAGGCTGATCAGTCCAGGAATCGCCAGGCCACTGATCGCTATCACGCCCACCAACATCGTGAACGCGGTGATTGGCATCTTTCTCCACAGCCCGCCCATCTTTGGCATTTCCTGTTCGTGATGGCAGCCGTAGATCACGCTGCCGGAACACAGGAACATCAATGACTTGAAGAAGGCGTGAGTGATCAGGTGGAACAAGCCAGCACCCCAACCGAAAACGCCAAGCCCCAGCATCATGTAGCCCAATTGACTGATCGTTGAATAGGCCAGCACTTTCTTAATGTCTGTGGCGACAATCGCAATCGTGGCGGCCATAAACAGCGTGATGCAGCCGACATACGCAATGGTCAGCAGAACTTCCTGGACAAACATCGGATAGAAACGTCCCACCAGGTAAACGCCCGCCGCGACCATCGTCGCCGAATGTACGAGAGCACTCACCGGCGTCGGGCCTTCCATCGCATCCGGAAGCCATGTCTGCAATGGGAATTGAGCACTCTTGCCCACGCAACCCGCGAAGACTCCAAGTCCTGCCACCACCAACAGCGAATAGGGAATCGTTCTTTGACCGGCGGGTTGATCTGCCGCCGTTACCGCACCAATCTTCACATCGCCGGAAGCAGCATCGCGAAGCACATTCCCGGTTTCATCGCGAGGCAGCATCTGGAACAAACCCGCCTGCACAACTTCGCCGTTGTCGTTGACGGTTTCGCCAAAGCGGAACGTTCCAAAGAATGTCCACAGCACCATCAGCCCGATCAGAAAGCCGAA
>JAYSPO010000903.1:0-2249 GCA_043722015.1 Candidatus Kuenenia sp.
GTGATTTTGTAGGGTGTGACAAGCGCTAGCCTGGATTGCGCACGGTGTAGGCCGGATCAAACCCGCCGCTAATGCCGGAACAGCGCAAACCCGGATTTCTGGTCATCACACCCTGTCACATGGATCCAGGGTGAATTGGCGGGCGCTGCTCCGGCAATCATTGGGTTTGCTCGGTCCGGCCTACGATTCTGTGCGCAATGCAGGCCAGCACGGGCATACCATGTCTGTGATTCGGTGTGCCTGCGCGTTGCTTGTCACACCCTACAAGGTAGGCAGCAGCCCTTGGTCATTGATCGTGCCGTCCGTTGAAACAGTCAGATCCTGAACCGATTCAATTGTCGAGATCGGCAGCGGGCCGTACAAATGCGGAAACAAATCTCCGCCGCGCGATGGCTCCCACTTCAGTGCGACACCGAGAGTCTCCGCGTCGATTGCCAGCAGCATGAGATCCGTCTGTCCGGCGTAGTGTTTACGAACGGTGCCATCCAGCTGAGATGCCGTTGAGAAATGAATGAACCCGTCGCGCAGGTCGTGCGGTGATCCGTTCCACGACGTGAGTTGCCGAATCTCTACCCAGACTGCTTTCGAACAAACTTTGTAGATGATCATCGACCTGGACTTTCAACGTCAACTAAAAAACTGGCCGCGGCCAGTGGCTTCAAACGCATGTCGAAAATGCTGTATCTGTGGCTCGCTGCGCTCGTCCGGCCACAGGATGGAAACGACGTCAAACCGCGCGGGTTGTTCCAGTCGACCGTGCTTCTTGAGCCACGCCAGCGCAATGCGGGTGATCTTTTCCTGTTTGCGGAGATCGACGGCTTCAAACGGTTGACCGTCATTGGTTGATGTTCGCGTCTTCACTTCCACAAACACAGTCGTCTTGCCGTCCTGAGCGATAATGTCCACTTCGCCATAACTGTTGCGGTACTGCTTCGCGATGATACGAAACCCTTGTTTCTTCAGATACCTGACCGCCGCCCGTTCTCCACGATCCCCCAGCAGTAAGCGAAACAGGTTTTTCATTGACCGGGCTCCGACTGACTTGTACTTCGCGCGACCATGAGTGAAACAATTGGCGAGCGGCATGCGTCAGCTTGCCGGTACAACAACGAGGTACCGGAGGGCTCACGTCGCTCCGCTCGCCGGACTCATTTCCGACCGCGTGGAGTATGATGAGCGCATGATACCACACCGCGCAGCGAAAAGGCGACAGCTGGAGGAACCCGAAGTTCAGGCTGTCGCCTATCGTGGATCAGGAGGCAGGATCAGGCAGGTGAATTCTGAAGCGAGCGGGCTTCAGGCAACTCATTTGCCCGCATCGCTGACCTGGACTTCCCATGGCTTTGCCTTGCGTTCTTTCAGGCGAGTGGCCTTACCTGTGCGTTCACGCAGATAGAACAACTTCGCGCGGCGAACGCGGGCGTGGCGTTTGACTTCGATGTGAGCGATTTTGGGTGAGTTGACGGGAAACTTACGTTCCACGCCTTCACCCTGCACGATACGGCGAACCGTGAATAATTCACGAGTTCCTGAGCCGTTGCGAGCAATGACTACACCGCTGAAAATCTGGATGCGTTCTTTCGTGCCTTCCAGAATTCGAGTGTGAACGTCAACTGTATCGCCGACAGCAAACTTCAGTTGCTGCTCGCGCAGACTGGATTTTTCGACAATGTCTAAAAGCTTGTTACGCATGACTGGGTCCCTTTTTTCAACACACTTCAGAACTATTCAATCTGAGCGGCATCCGCATCGGAATTCTCCAGCAGATCCCGGCGGCGTTCCGCTGTTCTCTGCAGGCTCTGATCCTGCTGCCACTCCGAAATTTTCTTATGATCACCACTAATCAGCACGTCGGGCACTGTCATGCCGCGAAACTCACGAGGTCTAGTGAACTGCGGATGTTCCAGCAAACCTGACTGGCTGAACGAATCGTATCGACTGCTGGTTTCGTCACCCAGCACACCCGGGATGAGCCGGATCACGGTGTCGATAATCAGCATGGCTGGGACCTCTCCACCATTGCAGATGAAGTCGCCGACCGATATCTCAGTTGGCTGCAACCCCTGGCGTATCCGGTCGTCAAAACCTTCGTATCTGCCACAGAGTAACAGCAGTCGAGGCTCCTGAGCGAGTTCCTCAACCAGTCTCTGATCCATTTTTCGACCCTGCGGGGTCATCATTAGCAAACGACCGGGGGCATTTCCCTGCGACTGCACGGCTTCGACACAGTCGAACACCGGCTGGCACAT
>JAYSPO010000904.1:0-8935 GCA_043722015.1 Candidatus Kuenenia sp.
CTACCTCGAAGTCAAGTCTTGACGAAGCACAAATAGGAAAGGGACAGGCACCTTGGTACCCGCAACAGGCACCTTTGTTCGCGTCAACTCTTGTCTTCAAAGAAAAAGGGTGCTGTGACTTACCGAGTTGAGTATGCTACAATATTGAAGATTCCCGCAGGAGATGACGTATGACAATCATTCGAACTGTAGTCCACCATCGACGCATCGAAGTCCCTGCGCCAGATGACATGGCCGACGGCACAGAGGTCGTTGTAGAACTGACTCCGGCAACCGAACCCATCGGAATCGATGAGGCGGATTGGGACGATTCGCCGGACGGCGTTGAAGCATGGATCAAGGCCGTCAACGCCTTGGAGCCCTTCATCTTTACTGATCAGGAACTAGCTGACATGGAGGCTGACAGACTCGCTCGAAAGCAGTGGGAAAAGGAACACTTCATCGAATACTCCGACAAATTGGCAAAGCAATGGGAGTGAACCGGTATCTTTTCGATTCGAATGCGGTCACTTCATTGATCAACAACCGACCACCCTTTATCGCGAGACTTGAATTTGTCCGACGACAGGGGTTTCGCATTGGTACTTGTGAACCTGTTGTTGCAGAACTCTTATTCGGGCTGGAAATGAGTTCCTCCCGGAATGCAAATACACTTCTCCTACATCGTGGTTTGAGATTGATTCGTTGTTGGCCGTTTGACCGGTCCGCGTCTGAAAGTTGAGAATTGGGAGCTTGGATAGCTATCAAAGGCGACGAAGCTCACATAGTGCTTTGTCAGGCTTTACAAAAGGGGTCAGCGTGTGTTTAAAGGCGACGACCGTTCCGGCAATTGCTGGACACCTGCCGGAACGGCGCTCCGCTTGGTCCGGCCTACCCCGGTGCTCTGTCAATCGTGTATTGAAGTGTGCCACTGGCTCTGCCAGTGCTTCCTGCAAATGCAGCGCACTGGCACACAACCCATCAATCAATTCGTGACAGAGCACCAGGATAATATCTTGACAAGACCTTGGTCGGTCCTTGATTCCCGGGCGAAACGGCCCACATGAACCGAAACGAGAGCCGGAAAAAACTTCGTGCGAAGACTCCTTTACATCCTGATCATCTTGTTCCTGCACTGTTCATTCACTGCTGATCCTTCGGCGCGGGCAGATGAGGCGAGCGAGAATTTCGCCAGGAACGTCCGACCGCTGCTCGAAGCAAAATGCGTCTCCTGCCATGGTCCTGAAAAGCAGGAAGGCGGTTTGCGTCTGGATAGCGCGATCGCCGCAGCAAAGGGCGGTACAATTGGTCCGGCGGTGGTGCCGGGAGATTCCGACCACAGTCTCCTCGTGAAGGCCATTACATTTCTTGATCCTGACCTGCAGATGCCTCCGAAGCAGAAGTTGTCTGACAAGGAAATTACCATCCTCACGGAGTGGGTCAACTCAGGTGCCGCATGGTCCGACGCGGCGTCCGGACACGATCATCCCGCCGACGATGGCAGCCTGATCGGCGATGCATTCACAGACGAACGCAATCCTGTGCGACGAGTTTTTGGCAGCGAGCGCCTCGACCTGTGGTCGCTCCAGAAACCGATTGCCGCAGAACGACCGACAGAATTCGCAAACCTGCATCCGATCGATTCGTTTGTACTTGCAGGACTGAAGAATGCAGGTCTCGAGTTTTCACCGGAAGCCGATCGTCGCACATTGATCCGCCGAGTGACACTCGATTTGACCGGGTTACCGCCAACATCCACCGACGTTGCCGCGTTCATGGATGATAATGCACCAGACGCATACGAGACAGTTGTCGAGCGTTTACTTTCCTCGCCGCACTATGGCGAACGGCAGGCGCGACTCTGGCTGGATGTGGTGCGGTATGCTGACACAAATGGCTACGAACGTGATGAGTTCCGGCCGCTGGCATGGCAGTATCGTGACTACGTGATTCGTGCATTCAACCAGGACAAGCCGTTCGATCAGTTTATCCGCGAGCAATTGGCTGGGGACGAACTGGTCGATGGCGCTTCGGAAACGTCTGTGGAGGCTGACATGCTGATCGCCACAGGTTTCCTGCGACTCGGTCAATGGGACAGCACTGCGTCGATCTTTCAGGAGGAAGATCGCCTGCGTGCCGAGATGATGTCCGATCTGACAAACACGACGGCGGCCGCCTTTTTGGGCATGACGATGTCGTGTTGTCAATGTCATGATCACAAGTACGATCCGCTGTTGCAGGCCGACCACTATCGCCTGCGCGCGTTCTTCGCCGGTGTCACGCCTCGCGATGATCTGGCAATTTCTCTGGCTGACGAACAGGCAGAAATCGACAGGCACAATGCTGAAGTCGATCAACAGATTGCCTCAGTGAAGTCGGAGCTTGAATCGCTGGATCGCAACCAGTCTGAATCCGCGCAGCCCGGGGAGGTACTGACCACGAAGATCGCGGAACTCGAAGGCACGAAACGCTTGCCACGCATGGCAATGGCTGCCACGGATTCCGGCCCGACAGCACCCGCAATTCATGTACTCTACCAGGGTGACTTTTCTTCCCCTCGTGAAGAAGTGTCGCCGGGATTTGTGTCGTTTTTTACGCCAGGACCGGCAGACATCCATCCGCCGCGGGACACCACCACCGGGCGACGCCTCGCGCTGGCAAACTGGATCGCTTCGATCGACAACCCGTGGACGGCGCGTGTGATCGTCAACCGAATCTGGCAACAGCATTTCGGGATCGGACTTGTCGCGACGCCGAACGACTTCGGTTACAGTGGCGAACGTCCGACGCATCCGGAATTGCTCGACTGGCTGGCCGTGGAATTCATGCAGCGCGGCTGGTCGATCAAAGACCTGCATCGGTTGATCGTGACATCGGCCACTTATCGGCAAAGCAGTTTCAGCGATTCTTCCGGGTCGAAACTTTCAACGGGACGTCGACTGTATGGCATGCAAAGCGTCCGACGGCTGGACGCGGAAACTCTGAGAGACAGTCTGCTGGCGGTGTGCGGAGTGTTGATGCCGCATGATGCCGGAAAGCCCGTCTGGCCTCCGATGGAGGACGAATTACTGCACGCTCAGCCCGCTGTTCTCGAAGCTATTGAAGGCAAAGACGGCGGCCGCATGCAGGGCTGGTATCCGGATGCAATCGAAGCGACAGACGTCCGAAGTGTATTTCTGGTGCGCAAAAGATGTTTGCCGATTCCGTTTCTGCAGGCATTCGATTTGCCGGAAACGACGGTTTCCTGCGCTCGCCGGGACACAACGGTCGTCGCGCCGCAGGCCTTAATGCTGCTCAACAGTCCGGACAGTGTTCGCTATGCGCAGGCATTGGCGGACAGAGTTCAGGGTGAGCAGACAATTGACCTGGGCGACGCGGCGCGTACGAGGCGACTTGTGGAGACTCTGTTTGACACAGCTTTGAATCGCATTTCAACCGCCGACGAGCTGCAATTGTCGATCGAATTTCTGCAGCGGCATCAGGTCGAACATCAGGACGCCGGAGCTGAGGCTGGTCGCGGGGCGCTGGTCGATCTGTGTCGTGCGATCCTGAATCTGAACGAGTTTGCATACATCGATTGAAAATCTTCCGCCACGAATGGGGCTCGCCCCCATCGAGCGATGATCATCACCAGACCGGAAGTGAGGAACGCGTTTTCGCCACGGCGGAGCTTGTCTCCGGAGGGCGATGATCAATGGAATCACGGCTCCATGCGGACGAGCCGCAATGGTGGCCAGGTGTAAGGTCCGAGAATTCTCTGGTGATGATCACAGCTCGACGGGGACAAGCCCGCGTCGTGGCGTCAAGAGGCGAAAACTGTCAGATCCATGTCATTGGAGGCAAGCTTGGCGGAAGCTGACTTTTTTTGGGAATAGGCGACGCTTTACAAATGGACCATGACATATCATGCCACGCTCGGCTACGAATTACCTAGCGCGGGCTTTGCCCGCAACCCATGGTTGAAGACGAAACTCAGGGACATTTACGACGGGAAAACGAAAAGCAGAAAAATTGATAGCAGAAAATGTCGGCTTTCTGCATCTTGAATTCTTTGTAGGGAAATGCATGTCACAACAGTCTTCAACACTTGCTTTGTATCTTTCTGCAATAAATGTTTCTGCCACACCAGAGCTGACGTCTGCAAACGGAGCCCTGAAAATCGTCGCGAGAAATCAAGTATTTAACTGTTAGTAGTACGATCCGCCTACCACGACAGAGGCTTTTGACATGCTCCAACAACATCGTCGTGCGTTTCTGACACAGACCGGCGCTGGTTTCGCCAGCGTCGCCTTGAGCGCCATGCTGGCAGATTCGCTGAAGGCTGAGTCCGGAAAACAGGAGACAATGGATCCGCTGCAGCCATTGGTAGAAAGAATTCCGCATTTTGCACCGAAAGCAAAGCGCGTCATCTTTCTGTTTCAATACGGAGGACCCTCAACCTTTGATCTGCTGGACTACAAGCCGGATCTCATCAGGCTTCACGGGCAACCGGTGCCCGCATCTCTGCGCGCAAATCCTGACAAAGTCGGCGGCGTCTTCAATCACTGCAAGGACGAGCTGATGGCTGGCCCGTGGAGGTGGTCACGGCACGGCCAAAGTGGTCAGTGGGTTTCTGAGTTACTTCCCCACACGGCGCAGCACATTGATGAACTTTGCCAGGTTCGGTCGATGTACAGCGACAGTTCGAATCACGCACCGGCAACGTATCTCATGAATACCGGAGCGATCCTGAGCGGCAAACCAAGTCTTGGTTCGTGGGTCACGTATGGACTGGGTTCGCTCAATCAGAACCTGCCGGGATTTGTGTTGCTCTACAAAGTGGGCGGACTTGGTGGCTCGGCCAACTGGAGCAATGCATTTCTGCCCGCCGCGTTTCAAGGGACTCAATTCCGTCATGAAGGCTCCCCGGTGCTCAATCTGCAGCCACCACAGGAACTTGCCGGCGTCCAGCGTTCAACGCTGGACTTTGCACAGACACTCAACCGCAGGCACGCTGCAGCACGCCCCGGTGTGCTCGATCTGGACGGGCGCATTGCATCGTATGAACTGGCGTACCGCATGCAGTCCGCAGCGCTGGATATCGGCGAACTGTCGCTGGAGACAAAAGAGACGCAGGACGCTTATGGACTGCACGATGACAACAGGGACAAGGCGTTGTTCGGCCGCATGTGTCTGTTGTCGCGACGCCTGGTTGAAAAAGGAGTGCGGTTTGTGCAGATCTACAACGCCGTCGATAAACTGGGCTGGGACGGACATGATAACAATACCGACTATAATACTCGCAACGCCGCACAGACCGACCAGCCCATCGCCGCACTGCTGAAGGATCTGAAGCACCGTGGAATGCTGGATACGACTCTGGTGATCTGGGCCGGAGAATTCGGCCGCACGCCGATGATGCAGGGTAACGGCGGTCGAAACCACAACCCGTACGGCTTCACCATCTGGCTGGCAGGCGGCGGCGTCAATCCCGGCGCAGTCATTGGAGCGACCGACGAAATCGGACTGCGTGCGGTCGAAGAGATGCAGCCCGTGAAAAATCTGCACGCCACGATTCTCACTGCGCTGGGGCTGAATCCTGATGAACTGTTCTCTGAGCACAACGGCCGTCAGGAACGTCTGACGGGCGTCGCGAAAAGCTGGGAAACTATCCCCGGCGTATTCGCATAACGACGTTCAAGGGACAACGACAATGAATTGCCCGGCGCTGGCTTCGCCAGGAGCTCAAGGAAGACCGTGAAAGAAATTTTACCACGGATTTCGCGGATTGCACCGATAAGCACACTGTGACTCATCCGTGCGATCCGTACTACTAACAGTTGATTTCTTGCTGCTCCGCGAAGATTTTCAGGCGGCGATTTGTAGCTGTTGTTCTCGTGCATCAACTTCGTTCTCACCAGGGTTCGGACTCGGTGAGGGTAAAATCGGAAAGTAGCCGTCACGCTCCGCCGTGACGAGCATTGCACTGGGCCACATGATTGGAGTGCCCGCGCTGATTGTCCTTCAGGCCATAAAACAGGGCTGGTCGTGGAAAACTGTCTCGGCTGATGAGGCTTGAAGGACAAATGCTCATCACGGCGGAGCGTGATGGCTACTTTGGGTTGCGGGCGAAGCCCTCGCTGGGACATCTGCGGTCAAAAATGTGATTGCAGCGACGATCGCTCACCGACCAGAAGATGCTGATCGTTAATAGTACGAACTAATGACGCAGGTTCCAACGGTTTCTATTCGTGCCGCAGGGCTTCGATGGGGTCCATACGGGCGGCGGCGCGGGCGGGGTAGAGGCCGAAAATGATTCCGATGCCGACGGAAATCCCGAACGCCAGGGGCAGGCTGCTCCAGACGATCCGCGGAGTCAGACTCAGGAACATCGTACCGACCTCGGACGTGGCTTGACCGCCCTCCAGCATGAATTCCTGTGCCAACAACTTAATGCCTTCGAATGCCAATGGGGTGAGCAATCCAAAGATCACACCGATCAGACCCCCGCTTCCGGCCAGCACCATGGTCTCGGTCAGGAATTGTGCTGTGATATCGCTCTGCTTGGCTCCCAGCGCACGGCGAATGCCGATTTCCCGTGTGCGCTCGGTCACAGTCGCCAGCATGATGTTCATGATGCCGATGCCACCCACGATCAGACTGATGGCCGCGATTGATCCCAGCACAACGTTGAAAATGACCTTGATCTGCTCCGCTTGTTTAAGCAGTTCCTGAGGGACGACGACGCTGTACTGGTTTGGATCCTTGTGATTCTTGGCAAGGCTCTCACGTATTACTGCGGCTGTGGATACGACCTGATCCTTGTCGCTGATCCGCAGCGTGATCTGGTTCAACTGGACTTCTTCAGCGCTGAATGAGCCGGTGCGGCGATCGACGTCCAGATCTCCCATGCGGACACGCATCGTTTCGAGTGGAATATAGATGTCGTTGTTGTAGTCCTGCCCGGACATACTGCCACCGATGGCGGCACTGGCTTCCCGCGATTCTGTGACACCCACGATCATATAACGGCGATCTGCTATCTTGACCGTCTTGCCCAGCGGGTCTTCGTACTGAAACAACAATTGTGCCGAACCTGCTGCAAGCACCGCCACGTTGTCTTTGGTACGGCGGTCTTCATCGGTGATGAATCGGCCCTGAGCCATGTTCAAATGATTCACGTCGCGATAGTCCGGAGTACAACCGACGATACGACAATTCAGCTCGCGATGCAGATAGCGGCAGGGTTTGGTCAATTCCCGAATCGGAATTGCCTGCTCCACCGTCGGAATTGTGCGAGACAGCAGATCGTAGTCAGCGCGCAACAGGCCATAACGCAGCACAAAGGATCCTGGTGCCTGACTACCGGCAGTTTCGCGCGGTGGTTTGACGCTGCGGACGATGATGTTGGTGGCTCCAAGTTTCAGCACCTGCTCCTGGGCCTGCTGGCTGGCACCTTCGCCGATGGCCAGCATCGCGATGACGGAGAATACTCCAAACACGATCCCGAGCATCGTGAGGCCCGACCGCAGTTTGTGCAGCAGCAGGCTTTTCAATGCCAGTTCGATTGTGCGGAGAAGATTCATCATGGGACGGATTTTACTTTGCCGAGATGCGTGTTTAAGGGGTCAGTGTTTCCTAATGACATTATACCGCACGCGGTTGAGGATGGCACATTCGTTTAACCGCGTGGGCAACGCCCCGCGCTTCAAATTTCAAATTTCAAATTTCAAATAGAACAATCGCGGCCCGCTGGGCACGCGGTTAAACGAGCCAATGCCAACCCGCGTGCAGAATCAACATTGAAATCTCAGTCGGCGGAGCGACTGAGCTACGGACTTACCCTGGAAAAATCCCTTCACCGGCAACAACACCGTCACGCATAAAGATGCGGCGCTTGGCCAGCTTGGCAACATTGGGTTCGTGAGTCACCATGATGATGGTTCGGCCTTCGTGATTGAGTCTGCACAACATCTCCATGATTTCATGTTCAGTCTTCGAATCCAGATTTCCGGTGGGCTCGTCCGCCAGAATGATCTCAGGGTTATTTACCAGAGCCCGTGCGATCGCCACACGCTGCTGCTGACCTCCGGACAACTGAAACGGGCGATGGTCCATGCGGTCAGCGAGTCCCACCATTTCCGCCAGATGTTCGATCCATTTTTTTTCTTTGATTCCGATCGAAGGATACCCGGCCCGATAGTGCACAGGGACTTCGATATTTTCCAGCACAGTGTACTGCGGGATCAGATTATATGACTGAAAAATAAAACCGATCATCTCGTTGCGAATTGATGACAACTGGTCGTCGGAAAGAACAGACACATCCTTTCCGCCGATGATGTATTTTCCGTAGGTCGGACGATCGAGTGCTCCCAGCAAATTCAGGAGCGTGCTCTTGCCGCTTCCGGACGACCCCATAATGGCGACAAAATCGCCCTTCGGAAATTCGATCGTCACACCGCGCAGGGCTTCGACGGTCACAGTTCCCAGCAGGAAGTGTTTCTTGAGATCCAGGACTTGAGCGGCCAGTTCCATGTGAAGTTTTTTCGATACGACGAACTCTTGGAGTGCGGCGACTTGTCGCCGCTTTCAATTTCGAGCGTCGTGGGCGCTCCGAACAACATCAGGTGTCTGTAAACGCATTTTGGATGAGCACGCCGGAGTCCCTGATCATGTTGCCAGAGAAAGAAAGCGATGACAAGTCATCGCACTCCAAAGTTCACCGCAACCGTGAATTCCTTACGGCCCCTTGCCCTGACCCTGACCACGCTGCTGAAATGCCTGCTGCATTTCTTCCAGTGTGATTTTTCCGTCGCCATCCTTATCACTGCGATCAAAGGATTCAGGGCGAGGATGTTCGTCCTTTGTAACGCTGCCGTCTTTGTTCTTGTCCATCATGTCGAAAATCGTCTTTGGATCCGGCATTCCGCCTGAAGCACCGCCGCCAGGTCCACCAGCACCCGGTCCGCCACCA
>JAYSPO010000905.1:0-1692 GCA_043722015.1 Candidatus Kuenenia sp.
AACAATTCGCTCAGGAATTCAGATCTTCAACTCCAGACACAGGATCAATACAAAATTCAGAATCCCGCCGTCTTTCGACGGACTGGACAGATCGCACCCCTGCTGCCGATGAGGGACTCCTGCGACTCCTTATCGCAAAGGCTCTGCGGCGCGTCTTTGGCGATTTTTCGAATATCGCGCAAACTCACTTGACGACAAGTGAATCATGTGTACTATGTGTAATAGTACACACACAGCGCAGGATGATTCGCATGGTATTCGACGTGGTCATATCGACCGGCAGCAACGTGCCGATCTATCGGCAGATCGTGGATCAGGTTCGTCATGCTGTTGCGTGCGGTGATCTGGCGATCGGGGATCAGCTTCCCAGTGTTCGGGTGCTGGCCGAACGATTGTTGGTGAATCACAACACGGTAGCCAAGGCATTCAATGAACTGGTGCGCGATGGAGTGCTGGAATCGCGACACGGTCTTGGGGCATTTGTGGCGAAGCGTCGCAATGTCTATTCCACTGCCGAACGCAAGCGACGGCTCGATGTCGCAATCGCGGCACTCACCAGTGAAGCGGTGTTGCTGGATTTCAGTCACGAAGAATTGCTGGAGGCAGTTGCAAAGAACCTGAATGGTTTTCCCAAAGAAAAAAGAAAGGCCTGATTTATGCCACAGACAGTCATTCAAACGCATGGCCTGACGCGAGTATACGGGCAGAAGGTGGCCGTGAATCAGATCAACCTCACCGTTCTGCGGGGCAGCGTCACGGCCCTGATCGGTCGAAATGGATCGGGCAAGACAACCGCCATTCGAATGTTGCTGGGACTGGTTCCGCCAACTCGCGGTCACGCCACGGTCCTGGGCTGCGACAGCCGGCAGCTGACACCGGAAATTCGGGCTCGGGTTGGTTATTTAAGCGAGAGTCACTTCGCATACCATTGGATGAAACTTCGCGAAGCGGCCGCATTTCAGGCCGGCACGTTTCCGAAATGGAACCAGAACGTCTTTGACGGCATTATTGATCACCTTGGTCTGAATACAGAATCCAAAGTCGGGAGCCTGTCGCGTGGTGAACGCGCTGGATTGTGTCTGGCGCTGACGTTGGCACCGGAACCGGAACTGCTTGTGCTGGATGATCCGGCTCTGGGACTTGATCCGGTGGCTCGTCGAGCGTTGGTGGAAGCAATGCTGGCGGTGACTCAACATCGCGACCGCACCATTCTGTTCAGTTCACATCTGTTGGATGATGTGGAACGCGTGGCAGATCATGTGGCAATCATTGATCAGGGGGTCCTGCGCGTCCAGGCGTCTGTTGATGAATTTTGCAGTCGCGTTTCGGTATGGCGACTGACATTCGATCGGTTTCCGGACCGTCTGCCGGAGATTCCCGGTTTGATTCACACGCGATATATCGACAACCAGATTCAATTGACAGTGGCGAATTCGGACGATGCCACTGCGGCAGTGATTGCGACGATCGGTGCGAATCGTGCCGAACAAACGGAGGCAGGTTTTCAGCAGGCGGTGATCGACTACCTGACGGTGCGTGGAGGAACAGGATCGCTGTTGAAAGCCGTTGGTGCTCCTGCGGCGGAAAGAGAAACGGTTGCCGTCGTGGGTGGTTAATTGTCAAACCGCTTTTCCACGGGCGTAACGACGGCCTAACGACAGTGCTGAGAAAGATCGTTTAACGGCGAGCCGC
>JAYSPO010000906.1:0-1381 GCA_043722015.1 Candidatus Kuenenia sp.
CAGACCGCGGTCATCGATCACCGCAATGCCGGGCGGATCGATTTGAATCGACACCTTGCGTGTGAGATCGAGCAATCGTCCCGCAGCGTCTGCGTCATAGACGACAATCTGCTGCGTGGCTTCCGGCCGTTCCAGAGTCACCTCGGACGGACTAACCTTCAACGTCCCGGCCTGAACGAATTCAGCGCTTCCGCAGAAGGCGAATAGCCAGACGACAGACAGAGATGGGGAAGGCAGGCGAAGCACGATCAGGCCTTGGGGAGAGATCTATTGCGGAAAGTGTGGCGGGGCTTTGAGTCTACCAGAGGCAAGCAGGCACAGGCAACTCTCTTTCGCTGCCGGAAAGGACTTTCGCCGTAAGGCGAACCGCCATGGGTCGCACATCCGCTCCCCGTCGCCGCGTGGCCGTCCTTTCGACCGCGACTCGTCGCTGGTCGCGGCGGGGCCGCGAAGTCCTGCTCGGCAAGCAGGACCTACCGAAATCCACAACCGCACCGCCGGGCAATGATCGGCTTGCGCGGACGCTTGTCGCACCCTGGAACTCTGTTAATGTCCACGTTGCACTGTACTAATTTGTATCCAGGATGAACGGACGAATTTTAATGAGTATCCTCTGAGTCATCCTCACAGCCAGTTTGATGTTCTCGTTAACCACCGCGGACGCAGCGGACGGGCCGGATGATCATTCAGGACAACTCGCCGAATCCGTGACTATCCATCGCGACGAATGGGGCGTGGCTCATATTCTGGGACCAACGGATGAATGCGTGGTTTTTGGAATGGGGTACGCGCAGGCGGAAGACTATTTCTGGCAGGTGGAGGACACCACCATTCGGGCGCTGGGGCGGTATGCCGAAGTGCAGGGAGACGCTGGGCTGCCGGTTGATCTGCTGAACCGCAGCTTCGAAGTGGTCCCACGTTCAAAGGCCGATTTCGAGCGAATTCCTGTGGAGCAGCAGACGCTGATCGCGGCGTTCACGAAGGGGTTGAACTGGTATCTGCTGCGTCATCCGGAGACGCCGCGACGGCTGATCGATACGTTTGAACCCTGGATGGTAATCGCGATCGAACGACATTTGTTGCTCGACTTCACGTACAGCCAGACTCATGCCGGTCGCCCTCAGAGTCTGTTCGATCCGAACCAGACCGCGCAGCTCGACGAAGCTCTCAGTCCTCTGGAACAGGCAGCCAGAGATGCCATCGGCTCAAACGAATGGGCGATCGGACCGTCAAAAACGGTCGATGGAAAGGCGATGCTGCTGATCAACCCACATCAACCCTGGCACGGCTGGGGGCAGTTCTATGAAGCACATAAGCATTAGTGCAGAAGTTTTTTAGTTTAACGGCGAGCCGTAGGCGTAGGCGAATCCAGCGTGCTTCC
>JAYSPO010000907.1:0-1096 GCA_043722015.1 Candidatus Kuenenia sp.
AAAAGCCAATCTTCTTGCCCAGAGTGTTGCCGGTGTCCCAATAGACTTCCGGGTCGAGGCGATTGCGCTCCGCACCCTGCATCAGGAACTTCGCCCCTTCCTTCACCCAGAAGTAGCGATCCTCCACGGCGTCCCACTCAGCCGATACGTTGTAGGCCAGATTCCAACCGAGATAGCGCCACACCTGAATGTAGTGCGGCTGCAACAGGATGACCGACTCGGTCGTGGCCCGCATCTGAGCCCACTGCTTCTGATCTCGTTCCGTGTCGAGTTGCATCCGCAGCAGGTTCACAGCGACGCCACGCATTCCCAGCAAAACCAAGTTCATGGTCGCACTGGTCGGATCGACTTTCCCCAGTGTGCTCTCGCCCAGGTCGTTCTCTTGCCGCAAACGCGCGAGCTTGCCGCCGGAACCCTCTTCATCCGTCGCCGGCATTCCCAGTACGATGATGGGCAGCATCAACACGACCATGCCGATCAGATACGCCAGTTTGCGCTGCTGCGCGGTGAGTTGTTCGATCATTTTGCTTCCAACTCCCTCAACGTCAGGCTGTAGTAGCCAACCAACAAACAGGGAACCAAATACCCAATCGTGATGGCCAGACTGCGGAATAGTGCCACGTTCCAGGGAACGTCAAATCCGTTCGCGACATAAGGTGACATGACGAACGAGGTGAGATCCGGGATCAAGTGCTGCATCAGCCACAGGCCACCCAGCATGACATTGTCGATGCCTTGCATGATCTTGATGCCAATGTTGTCAGGCAGTTCCAGCGTGTCGTTCATGTGCAAAACCAAGCGATACCAAGACTCGATCGGTCCGCCACCTTTTTGCACGCCGGTAATCAGCTTGATCATGAACTCGCGAAAGCCTTGGCCAATGATCAGCACGCTAAAGGTCAACAGCGTGGCCACCGGGCCTTTGACGAACGTGCTGGAGGTCACTCCGATACTGATGACGAAGACGGTCAGCAGCCAAATCCCGAGCACGGCCTTGAAATATCCGATCGCGAATGGCCGATCAGGCAGGCGGATGAAAAAGTCCGGACGAGCCATTCCGAGGTACTGCCCGGAATCGAGACACTGCACTTCGATG
>JAYSPO010000908.1:0-6448 GCA_043722015.1 Candidatus Kuenenia sp.
TGGTCAATGAACTCCATCTGCAAGGCAAGGATTCCAACAAGCAGATTTCGATCCGTTGATCCTTTACTCATACAAAGCCCCAATACCACCAGATGCCTTTACGAACAATCTTAGAGCACGCAGCCTTTGCCATCAGGTGCATTGTATGACGAGCAGGCAGCAGCGGTAGTTTCTTGAGACCCATCTTCACGATGATCTCAGCCATGGCTTCCTCAATTCTCTCTTCGAGTTTTTCGACAGTCCTGGGTTCCATAACGCTCACCAGTTCGATTTCTTCGTTTTGAGTGTTTTTAACTGAGTGATGATGCCAGTGCTGGAAAAAGTCTTCGGCTGTTAAACTGGCTGACATGTGGTTTCCAGCCTTGCCAAACACTCTTGGACTCACGCACCATCGACCAGATGTTCTCGATTCGAGAACGATGATTTCTTTGTCGCTCACTCGCAAGGGACATTCAATGGAGTCAATCCTTTTCAGAGTTTCTACGCAGAAGATGTGCGTGGCTGATGCGACCTTCCGGTGAGACGGCTGTTGCTTCGACCATGACAAGCCCTGCACCACCGACTGCACGAGATCCAAGATGAACAAAGTGCCAATCATTTGGGAAGCCATCATCAGACGAATACTGACACATCGGCGAGACGGCGATGCGATTTCGCAGTACGACATCTTTCAAACGAAATTCCTGAAACAGTTTTGCCATTCTCATTTCACCCCGATTAACAAAAAAGTTTGGGCTTCTCTTGAGTCATCGTCAACTTCAACAACGTCAGTAACATCACCACCGGTGATTCGGCCTTGATACTGTGCGGTGCCTTCGGAGCCATCTGAATCCATGTACCCGGCTTTCCTGAAATTGACTCTTCACCGACCGTCAGTGTGGCTTCACCATTAATGATCTGGATGATGGCCGGGAATGGTGCGACATGTTCTGTCAGACCGCTTCCAGCAGCAAATGCGAACAATACAACTTTTGTATTGGCGTCATCCAGCAGGACAATAGTCTGCTTGCCAGATTCAGGCGGCTGAATCTCGTCAGCAAGTTGGCGAATTTGGTATGCAGATTGATTCATGTAAGGGTTCTTTGCTGAATCGGGTTTGTGTGAGTCGTGAAGAAACGATCTTGACTCTTCTTTACTGGTCCACCTCATCATACCGGGCGTAATCCGATTCCCACACATCCTGAATCCTTGAACCAACAACCTCGAACTGATCCTCCATGTTGTGATGGTACGCAATGATCTCAAGCGGTTTCTGCAAGCTGATCCCCCAGAATTCGCCGCCGCCTGAAGACCCAAAGAAAACGAATGCACTGAGATCCGGGACACTGACTTGCTGCCAGAAATACCTTGTAATTGTCACCAGCGATCCGATGGTGTCTTCATCAAGCAGCGAAAAAAGATATTTGGCGTTTCCACGGTCTTCACGAAAGCCATCGCACTGGAGATAGAAGTTTCGCAGTTCCTCCGGCAGAGTCACACCAAGAGCCCTCTGTGCCTCAGCAATCAATCGTTCTGTGGCCGGGGACGAGTATCGAGCATTCGGAAACATGTTTCGAAGGTTCATTTTTCTCTCTCCGCTTCCGGCTGTTGGTTTGTGGACTGATACGACGTGGCGAATGCGTTCCACAAGTGATCTAGAGTAAGCCATGAATTGTTATTCAGCACTGACACGAAATTACTCATAATCCTGTTCCGGTTCAGCCCAGACCTGAGCATCGCCATCGTCATCAATCTGGACGTGGATCGTATTGGCTCGGCAGCACACCGGACAGTCTTCAACATACGTCTGGCTTGAGCCTTCCGTCAGGTCAAGCGGGATGATGATCTCTTCACCACACGCATCGCAGATGTAACTGGCGTCTTCCTGCGATGTTGCCTTGCCATTGCTGGCTAAATTCGCGGGTGATTGTGACTCATCGTCCAGCCACGGCAGTTTTTCGCCTGACGCCAGCAGGTTGCAGGCCCACAGCATCACTGACAGGGATTCGTCATTCGCCAGTCGGTGATCACGTCCGACTTCGATCAATGTCTCTGGTGGTAGGCCGCTGTGGGCGACCAACTCTTTTGAGTCCGCAAGAGGAATCACATCATCATTGCGACTATGCAAGATGATAGAGTTTTTCTTGAGCGTCCTGACAGTTCCCCAGTTTTTCCATGCTGGGCAAAGCAGTACCAGTGGTGTGTTTTGGACGTTGATGTTGAGAGCGACTGCACCGCCACGGGATGAGCCGACAATCACATCAGGCTGATGTTGATCGTATTCAGCTTGTGCGGTATGGACGGCAGCATGGAAATCATCATCATCAAGCTTGGGATTGATGACTTCGTGGCCGTGATCTTTCAGATACGTTGGCTTCACGCCACCGGGAACCGAGTGCCAGCCGTGGAGGAAGAGGATTTTCATGGTTGTCCGAGTCGCTCGCCAAGTACGGAAGCTGTCACTCCTGTGTTTGCTGATGCAGTCGCCCTACTGTAGAGTGCTGCGAAAACCGACGTGGTATGCCCGAAAACTTCCGCCGCTGAGTTGCGGATTATTGAGACCGGTTCGCTGCTTGTGAGGCATGAGATCAAAGAAAAGGAACTGCGAACTCTCAAAGCCCACATTCGAGAAGTGGAGAAGCAGAAAGACGAAATGATCGCTGCCGCTCGTGCGAAGATCACCGAGGACGCAGCGAAGACGTTGATACTGGAACGATTCCGCAACTTGTTGAATGAACAATTCGACGGCTATCTCCGGCAGTACCAGCGATCCTTCATTGCCGCCGTGGAGAACCTGTGACAGAAGTACGCTGTCACCACGAAGCAGATCCTCGCCGAACGAGACCGTGAAGCCGCTCAACTCGACGCCTTTTTGAAGGAGTTGGGGTACAATCTTTAGTAGGCAAAGTCGGAATTTTCGTTTAACTGCGAGCCGCAGGCGTAGGCGAAGCGCGGCACCGACGCCTGCGGCTTGCCGTTAAACGATTCTAGTGACAATCACCACGAGTTGAAGAGGTACTGCAGCACCGCCCGAAAAACGGATACAGCCCCAAGGAATCGGATGAATGGACTGGAACTGTGATGTTGGGACTCGGATGTTTGACACTCTCAGGTTTTCAGCCAATACAACTGAAGAATGCTCCAAAGAATGATGCCAATCTTCAGCGTGCATGGTTGAAAGATGGTGATCTGCTCATCAGCCGGTCTAATACCCGTGATCTTGTGGCTTTGGTTGGCATCTATAGAGAAATCGGGATTCCATGTATCTATTCGGACCTGATGACCGTTGATGCTGCGAACTTGGCTGATTTCCTCAATCAGAAGATCGGTACGCAGCATAAACAATGACCACCAATCAATTCACCGACCTTCCTGCAAATCTTCCCGACGAGCTTCTCACCACGCTGCTCGAAGTCGCCAACATCCGAATTGAACGGATTGTCTCCAACGGACAAGCCTCGCCAGATGGATTTTGGTACGACCAGAACGAACACGAATGGGTGATTGTCTTGAAGGGTGCAGCGAGACTTCAATTCGAGGATAGTCTTGTGGAAATGAAGCCCGGTGATTTTGTGAACATTCCCGCTCACAAAAGGCACCGAGTCGAATGGACGACTCCTGACGAACCGACAATATGGCTGGCCGTTTTTTACAAAGATTGAATGAACTACCTGCAACAACAATTCGACGATCAGCAATTCACCAACGAATACCAGTTGGTGAACACCGTGAATCGGCAGAACATAGTCTTCCAGGATTTCACGGATGATCAGTTTCAGATTCACGGATGTCACTTTGCCGATCTTGTATGCCAGTACGCCCACAGAATGAAGACGCCCTGCAACGGAAGTCTCAGTAAGTGAATGACAGGCGCTGCCGGGAGAATGTCCTGATGCTGGTAGAGGTACAGGTTCGCTGGAAACACAGCAATCAGCAGAGCGACAATTCCCCAGGCTGCCAATCGTGAAGTCTGAGGAACCAGCAACAGGACTCCAGGTACAAGTTCAAAGACTCCACTCAGCAGAACCAATTCTTTATGAAGCGGCAAATATGGCGGCATGATCTTCAGGAAGAAGTCCGGGGTCGCAAAGTGCATGATGCCCGCCACGATCATGAACATCGCCAAGAGATACTTCGAAATCGTTTTGATCTGGTTCATCTGATTTCTTCAGCCTTCACATACAACTCTGCCGGCGCCACTTTGAAGTAACGAAACAACGCCGGACAGAGCCAGCCTTCCATCGGCGGTTCTTCTGTCCGATACCAGTTGAAGGATCATCAAAGACCCATGTACCGAAGTGCCAGTATGGCTTGATCACCGGGAATTGCTGATTGGTCATAGAGTTTCTTGTTTACCTAAAACAAGCAGATGGGAATCTCGATCAATTGTAGCCGGTGACGTGCTGTTGAATAATGAGCCGCCTGAAGGTGTACCATCATCACCAGGCTCAGGCCATATTTCTTACCGGGATTCCTGTCTTGAAAGCCACACTGCCACATGCCTGATGAAACAGCCAGGTTGAAGCTCGGTAAGGGAGTGCCGTTTGCCAAACCCCGGCTTCGACAATTGCCACTGAACGCCGCTACGCAGTAACCTCATGATTGATGAGACGATTCTGAGACAAGCGGCAGATGCCGGACTGCCCTCTTGACACAACTTAGAGGCCGGACTACATCACTTATTCAACTGCACGATCACCACTCCTTCCCGGTCACCAGGGTCTACCATGAAAACGTCCGCTATTCGCAGTCTGCGACAAAAGCTGGCTCGCGATGAATCGGTGTTTGGACTCTGGGTGACGCTCGAAGCGCCCGGCATCACGGAAATGGCCGTCGCCCTGGGGCTCGATTGGGTGGTGATCGATGCGGAGCACGGGCACCTCGACTGGAAAGAAATCGCTGAACACATCCGCGCGACAGTGCGGAGTGACACGGTGGCGTTGGTGCGAATTGCGGAACTCAACGGTGGACTGATCAAACGTGCGCTCGACATCGGAGCCGATGGGATTGTGATCCCGTGGATTGAGACGGCAGAACAGCTCAAACAGGCGGTGGCGTTTGCTCGGTATCCGACGGAAGGTCTGCGAGGCATCGGCGCTGAACGCGCAACGGGCTGGGGACAGTGCATTATCGAACACACCGCAGAAGCCAACGATCATGTGCTTGTCGTGCCGATTATCGAATCGGTTCAGGCCGTGCGACAGGTGCCGATGATGTGTCAGGTCGATGGTGTTGAACTGGTGTGGTTCGGCCCCGCTGACTTTTCTTCCACGGCCGGTTTTCGCGGACAGTGGGAAGGCCCGGGCGTCGCGGAGCAGATTCTGAAACTCAAAGACACGATTCGCGCGGCAGGCAAACATTGCGGTTTGCTGGCGACCAGTATCGACAACATGCACGAGCGGCAGGCGCAGGGATTCCGGGGAATCGGTGTCGGCACAGATACGGGATTATTGCTGCGTTCACTGAAAGCGTCGCTTGCCGCCGTTGGCAAAGACCGACCAATACGCGCGTCGCTGACGCCGGACGTGACAAAAACTTCAACACCAACACCATTGGCTCGACCACCAGAATCAATGCGACCGGATCGTAGTGAAGTCATGACCTCTGTCGGTCACGGCGCGATGAAGGAGATCGCTCAAGGAGTTTATTTTGAATGTCTGGTGGGAATTCATAATCAGGCCAGACAACTTACGACGGGGCTGGTGACGTTTGCTCCCGGCGCGGTCCTGCCTTATCACCTGCACGCGTTTACTGAATCCGTGACGTTGCTGAGTGGAGCGATGACGCTGGATATCGAAGGGCGAAGTTACTCGTTGAAAACGCTTGACAACGCTGTAATTCGTGCCGGTCAGGCTCATGCGTCACGAAACGTTTCGACGACGAAAAATGCGGTCCTGCACATCGCGATGGCAGTCGATGTGCCCAGTCGCACGCTGGTGGACAAGTTCTTCTCGACGAGATCGATGCCGGATGATTCCACGGGAATGCCCGGGGCAGAACGAGTCAACCGTTTTGCCACAGCGAAACGCAGTGCGGCCGGGCCGAATACGGAATTTATTGATTGCTTCAACGCGGATCTGATGCCGGGACTGGAAATGAGTGGTGGGTACGGGTTATTCCATCCCGGCGGCAGACTACCGGCGCATGTGCATGACTTCGATGAATCGATTTGCATTATCTCCGGGACGGCAATGTGCATTGTTGAAGGTCGCAGGTACTCCATGAGCGAATGTGCGACGGCATTGCAACCACGCGGGCGGGTTCACTACTTTATTAATGAATCAAACACAACGATGGAGATGTTGTGGGTCTATGCAGGTCCACGGCCCGAACGAATTATGGTCGATGAACGCTGTGCGACGGTTGAGGGAAACCCGTGGCGATAATCGGATGTCAGGTCGCGGACTGCCGGTGTGGTTTTCATTGTCTTCGCGGCAGGTTAGAATCGCGCCATTGATTTGGCAGGCGG
>JAYSPO010000909.1:0-4276 GCA_043722015.1 Candidatus Kuenenia sp.
GTCTCTTCATTTAGACGGCCAGACGAGTGAAGCAATAGGATGCCTGCAACGATGCCTGCAGATCGATCCGGACCGAATCCAGACCATCTGCCTGCTTGCGGTTATCTATCAGGAATCGGGAGACCTGGCATCTGCGACGGAGTTGCTCAAGAACGCCCTCGTAAGACATCCCAATCATCCGGAGCTTTTAGCAGCACTGCTGCGAGTCACATCAAATCCTGACAATCCCGACTGAGGTTTCCTCTCGTGAGTCGCTATTCTGAAACCGTTATGGAACATTTTCTCGATCCACGAAATCGTGGTACGCTTTCATCTCCCGCCGGAGTCGGAGTCAGTGGTGTTCCAGGAGAAGGTCCGTTTCTGGTCTTTCAGGTTGACTGCACCGGCCCGACGGTTACGTCGGCCGCATTTCAGTGCCACAGCTGCGGAGTCACAGTAGCCAGCGGGTCCATGCTGACAACGATGGTGCTCGGGAAGACACTGGATGAGTGCCTGCAGATTTCGGCAAACGATATCACAAATGCACTCGAAGGGGTCCCGCCTGATAAACTGCATGTACCGCAGTTAGCCCTCATTGCAATGAAGCAGGCCGTCATGGAGGCTGCCACGTGATGTCGCGATTGCGAGTTGCTGTCGGTCCGGAGCTGCCCGATTTCGGATCGTGGAACTGGCTGGGGGTGGGTCTCATTGATGCGATGCGTCCGGACGTGGACGCAGTGAGCTTCAGCGATGGCAGGAATCCGCCAGCGGCAAATGTCGTGGTGTTTCTGAAGTTTAAACCAACTGCGGAGATTCTGACGAAGCTCAAGCGCCAGAACTGTCGATTGGTGTATGTACCGGTCGATATTTACGGAAGTTCAGCTGAAATCGATGGCGACATTGATGCCATTCGCCAGTTTGATTTCATTGTTGTCCACTGCCGTCGCCTGCTCCGGTATTTCTCTGCGGCACGTCGCGTGGAATATCTGGATCATCCATTAAAGTACGTTCTCTCCGAGTCACGAACGCGATGGGAACCTGGCCCCATGCTGTGGGTCGGACGCCGCTGCAATGTGGCACCTATCGTCGCGTGGGCCAATCAACGGGTTTCGAAGACAGACCTCTGGATTCTCACGGAGTCCGACGGACAATACATTTCGCCGCAGGATCTTGGATTCCGCAATAGCAGCAACATCCGAATCGGAGCATGGACGACCGCCACGCATTTGGAATGGTTGGCCCAGGCGGGTATCGCCATTGACATCAAAGGTTCAGACTTCAGGTCCCGGCACAAGCCGCCCGCCAAAGTGTTTGATTACATTGCCTCGGGAATCCCGGTCCTCGTGAATCGCGGCTCATCCGCAGCGCTCGAACTGACCTGGCGTGGCATGACGCCGTTGTACGAGGATGTTTCTGCAAATGGTCAACTCGATCTTCAGGGGGAATACCTCAATCATTGCGATGCAGCGGTCCGGGAAACGTCAGCCCCGAAAGTCGTGTGGAATCGCTGGCGGCAGATCATTCAGGAACTGGCCAGGTCGTAGGCAAAAACTATTCCGCTCATTCCGTCTTCGGTTGCTCCACTGCTTCCCATTTGCCGATCGGGCATTTGAACGCACGGCCAGACGCTTTCAGCGTCAACATGCAACCGCATTGTGAACAATGATTGTTCGAACGAAATTGACATGTTTCACAAACCGCCATCCGTGCGGCATATGTTTCATTGTCCACGAGTTTCAGCCCGTCGGAAACAAACGCGGCGACTGCCGCTGTGAAGTTCCACACTTTTCGAGCCAATGATGCCGCAGCAATTTCTGTCAGCTTGATCGTTTCCGGCACCGGACGGGGATCCAGACACACCGTTGTTCGTTGATTGCAATAGCGGCAAATCGCGCTGTTGACGATGTCGTCATTGATATAAACCGCACTGTGGCGGCAAAAGTATTTTCCAGGTTCTTCAAGTTCAATGCGGTATTCGCAGCTGCCCAATTCTCGCATGTTACGGAGACCTCCTGAGCTCACTTGCTGACTCTTTAATAATCGAGATGGTTGCGCATCACGCACTCAGCATAAGCATCCGAATCTCGTTCCACAACTTGAATTGATGCTTGTGTTCACAGGACCTCATCGCGCCAGAATCACCAATAAACTCTAGGGACAGCCGATTGACTTCACTGTGTAGGAATTGTAGACTCTCGGCGCAACATGCTGACCATGGCAGGTCGCCCCCCGGAAGATTCCCATGCAATTCCTTCCGAAATGCAGTTCCAGTGTGTGTCCTTCCCGGGAGAAGTCGGACTTCTCCTTAGCCCCGTTCGCTTCTCGCACAGAATCGTATTTTCGATGTCCGTCAAGCGCATTCGCATCCAAGCGACACCGCCGCATTAATGGACTGCGATTAGCACTGAGACTGAATGGTTACAGTACAAGTACCTCTAAATTCGTTGGCCTTTTGTCGTCTGCGGAGGCTGCATGAGCAATTTGAGGGTACTTGCCGAATGTGAATGCCGACTTGAGCTGGACGGCATCGGACAGTTTTTCTGTGAAAACCCTAAAGTCGTTGTCAGGGACGGGTTGGTTACTCGTTCCATGTGCAGGACCTGTCCGGTCGCCGGATCGCCACGACCCGCCGTTGTGCGGAGGTGGATTCCAACGCCACGAAAGGACTCACTCCTTCCGCCTTTCTCAGTCGCTGTGGTGATCCCCTGCCACAACTACGGCAGATTTTTGGCAGACGCGATTGAGAGTGCGCTTGCACAGACTGTCCGCCCCGCTGAAATCCTCGTCATTGTCGATCGGTCCGTTGATGACTCACTTGAAGTCGCAGCGCGTTTTCGGAATCGCGGAGTTCGAGTCATTCGCGTTGAATATGGAAATGTTCACGATGTCCGTCGTAAAGGATTTGACGAAACGACGGCAAATATTCTGTGCTTCCTGGACGCCGATGATTGCCTGTCGCCTCAGTATCTTGAAAAGGGACTGGCTCGCTTTGAATCGGACGATGTGGGCATTGTCTACTCTGATCTTGATCTGTTCGGATCCTCATCGGGTAAAAAAGTCTTCCCTGAGACGTTCAGTAAATCGGCCCTCCACCGTCAAAACTATATTCATGCAGGGAGTCTCGTGCGGCGCGATGCCCTCGAAGTTTCGGAGGCGTTCTCGACCTTACTCGACGCCCGGACAGCATCCTGCACCGGCGACTGGTGGCTGTGGAAATGTGTGACAGCGGCAGGCTGGTCGGCTCGGAAGCAAGACGGGCAATATCTGTATCGACGGCATGCAGAATCCGCGCTGGCCACCAATGGAAGGCAGAGTTCTTACTTTCGAACCGCATGGCTGGAACACGAAACGTTGACACTCTTTGTTCCGCTGTCCGGACGAACATCGCTTTGGCGACAGATGGCCGAGTTCCTGGAGCGGCAGATGTGGCCACACAATCAGGTGCGACTGATGCTCCTCGACACAAGTCAATCGCCTGACTTTTCAAACGAGGTGCGCAACTGGATGGCAAGTGCCGACTATACAGATACTCGCTATATCCGCCAGACGGTTGGTACTCCCCTTCTTGCCGATCAACCTCGACGGGATTCAGCAACCGAGGTCCGCCGAAGTATGGCCCGGATTTACAATCGACTCAAATGCGAACTCTCGACAGAACTGGTCTGGATTCTTGAGGACGACATCCTTCCTCCATTGGATGTTGCCCGAAAACTACTCGAACATTTCGACGAACGCACGGGCTCAGTCGCTGCACCATACCGATCCCGATTTCACGCTGCATACGTTGCCTGGCGGACGGACTTCGTTTCCTATTCCGAGCCAGAAATTGGTGTCACAGACGTCGGCGGGAATGGATTCGGATGCACAATTGTTCGATCAGACCTGATACGTCGCACAGCCTTCTCGCATGCATATCGACTACCGGACTTCGACCACGCCTTCTATGCATCAATGCGCATCCAGGGCCATGCGGCAAAAATCAACTGGGATGTTGAATGCCTTCATTTCTGCGCGAATGGAGAGGTGTCATCAAGTGACCCCGTTCCGCATGACGCAGCACCAATGGAGGCGAAATGAGAACCCTTCAACCGTGTCACAGCAGAGTTGAAATACCCGGCGGTGGTGACTCGTATTTTTGTTCGCACCCTCAGGTGTTCTCAAGAAATGGGCGGGTCTCCTCGTCAGTTTGCCGCGTTTGCGCCTTCAAACAGGGCCCGCCGCCTGCGAATCCGCGTCCCGTGCCGCGACATTTCCGAACTCCCTGTGATCTGGACTCATGTTTATTCCTTGGACCAAA